>CAZKOC010000033.1:0-15645 GCA_964554275.1 uncultured Weeksellaceae bacterium | reverse complement strand
CGATGCAGAATCTTTACAATGACGGAGGATACAACAATACCGGAATTTCAGAAAAGGTGGCGGAGAGATTTTCGTAACACATAGCTGTTAAACAGAATTTGTTAAATTTTGTAATTAATTGTGATTTTATTAGGAAAATCATAAATAAAGGTTAATTTTGCGACGATTTTATAAAAAACTTCAAATTAATTAACTATGAAAAAATTTACATTTATTCTTTTAACAGTAGCTTCCTCACTTGCTTTTGTTAACTGTTCAAGCGATGATGACAAAGGAACAGTTATGGATTGTTACCAACATGGAAATAAAGTTGCTGATGCAGGTATCGCATATTCGCAAAATGCTACTGATGCAAATTGTATTGCATACAGAGACGCATTAAAAGCAGCCATAAATGACGGTTGTATGGCTACTACTTATCAAAGTTGGTTAGACGAATTGCCTTGCAATAATTAAGAGATAAGATAAGAATAAAAAAGCCGAATCATAAAGATTCGGCTTTTTTTGTTTTTCCAAGTTTGAAATTTTGGCATTATAGTTTGTCATTTACTTAATCTCTACCCTTATTCCTTCACTATGTGCACTCAATTCAGGTGCATACATATTTTGCAAAGAGGTAATTCCGTTGGAGAAATTTCCGGCGTTATTGGCTCTCACATCGTATTCGAACACATAAGTTCCCTTCGGCATATAGTCAATGAAGAAATTCGTCGCGGCGTCACGAGTACTTTCGTAATAACCCAATCTTCCCTGGCGTTTGTAAGTTGACAACACATTCACGGGTTCAAATCCGCTGGCCCGCATATCTTTGATGTGGATGAATTCCATTTCCCTGTCAGTTTGAATTTCTAACCGGACGGTAATCAGATCACCAATTTTAATGGGAGTAGTTTCTGTAATTTTGGTTAAAACCAGACCATTGTCAGAGTTCTTTTTCAAGAACAATTCCTTTTTGAATTTCACACCGGTTTCCGCAAAAGTAATTCTATCCAGATCTTCAAAATATTGCCAGTACATTGCACCCCAGGCTACACCGGGAGAAGTTTTATTGACTTCAACGATTGCCATATCAGGTTTGATTTCTTCTTTGTTCCAGCTTGTTTTTATATATCCCGTTCCGCTTTGCGGTGCTTTTTCCAGAGATTTTAGATCGAGGTTTTTTCCGCCTATTTTTACTGAAATCCCCTCTTCCGCATTTGTCCAGTCTTTTCCGGTACTCATCAGAGCGAAAACTGCTTCAGTGGTTGCTTTGGTTGATTCCCATTGATTGGTTTGACGGTTTTTCAACAACCAGACTTTCATGCTTTCCACCGCTTCCACATCGTTAAAAACCTCATCAAAAGCTTCAATTAACAAAGCCTGGGTTTCAACCGGAGCCTGGTACCAATACCATCCGGCAACATTTGATTTCCAGTACATACCCATTTCGTCACTTTCCACTGCATTGTCTTTGATGGATTTTAATAATTTTTCTGCTTTGTCTTTCTGCCCGAAACGGTTGAAAATCATCGCCAGCATTGCCTGGGTTTGTAAGCTTTGATCAAATTTATCTTTGTCCAATTCTTTCAGGAAATATTCTTTTGCTTGATTTCCTTTTTTATCCAACGGATGTTCATCCAGAAAATAACTTCTGGCATACAAATACTGGATTCCATCATAAGTGGAAGGTTTCAGTTTGTCATTTTTTAAATATTTGTCAAACTCTTTCTGCATTTCGGCATCGATGAACTGAATGGCTCCGTCAAGGATTTCATCGGTATCGACATTTAGTTTTTCATCGGAATTGATCCCCATTGCTTTCAGATGCCCGAAACCCGAAACGATGTGTGTCGTGATATAACGGCTGTCATCACCTCCTTCAAACCAAGGAAATCCACCACCGGATGATTGTTTGTTTTTCAATTTGTTAAACGCCGAGGTCAGCTCATTTCTCATTTGGTTCAGGTCAAACAAAACAGCGATTCTTTTCATTTGTTCTTCTTCACTTTCTGCCTGACGTACCCATGGTGTTTCCTCCAAAAGAAGTGATTTCAATTCCTCATTTTGTTCGAGTTTTGAGATCAGTTCGCCTTTGGCATTCCAGTCATCAAAAACCGTTTTTATTTTCGGATTGGAATTGATGATGTGCTGCGAAATCATATTTCCGTACAATCTCGAAAAAACCTGTTCTGAACATTCGTATGGATATTCACGCAGATAAGGTAAAGAGAAAATCGCATACCAGATTGGATTGGCGGTCATTTCAAAAGTGAGCTTGAAATTATCCAAAGTCGAAGAAGAATTGTTTTTCAGTTTATTTAACATAAAGGTTTTACTTTGCCCTTCACGCACATGAATCGGCAAAGTTTCCGTTACCATTATACGGTTCGACAAAATCGGCAAGGCAGATTCTTCCCCGTCTGAAAATTCACCGGCAGAAGCCACCACACGATAAACAATCGCCTGATGTGTGGTAGGAATTTTCAGATTCCAGGAAACACTGGCACTGTTTCCTTTGGAAACGGTAATGTTTTGCGTGGCGTTTTGGTTGCCGAATTCCGCATCGACCGGCTGCATGGTAAAGGCATCAAATAACATCAGTTTAGCTTGTCCGCTTAGTTCTTTATCTGATAAATTGGTTATTTTGGACGAGAAAGTGATTTGGTCACCTTCACGTAAAAACCTCGGTGGATTCGGAGCGACCATCAGATCTTTCTGCGTTCTGACAGTGGTTTCAAAATATCCGGTTCTCAAATCCGGTGTATGTGCCGTTGCCATAAATTTCCAGGAAGTCAAACTTTCCGGTGTGGTAAATTGTATTTTCACATTTCCTTTTTCATCCGTTTTTAAAGCAGGGTAGAAGAAGGCGGTTTCTTGTAAAGCCCGGCGGGCAACTATGTTGTCGAGGTTGTTTTCTTTTTTCTTTTCAATTAAATAGGAATCAGTAGTATATTCAACACTTCCATCCGCTTCAACTTCTAATCCAGCAACTCTTCCATTTAAACCTTCATCGACAGATGGTGGAGCGGCCATCATATCGTATGAAGCCGATTTTTCTGCAGAAATTGAACTAACGCCACGTATAATAACATTTTGCTGTCTATATTTATCCCAATTAAACCCGAACCAGTTCAGTTCATCAAATGCCAGATTGTTATTCGGATAATAATATTTGAACGGGTTTTCAATTAATGTCTGAAATGGGTTGGTTCCAAAGCTTTGATAAGTATTCCAGGAACGCAGTGAGGAATAATTATAATTCAGTCCCATCGGGAATTGAATTGAGTTGGATTTGAACTGATCCAAAGAAGCATCGTACATAGTGGCCAGCGTTTCGGCTAAGAACTTGTCTTTTCCTTCACCGCTTACGGTCAGTTCCCAGGTTTCGTTTTGTCCGGGCTGGAGCTTGTCGCGCATAGTCCCTGCTGTGATCTTCAGTGAAGTATCCACATAGGGAACATTCACGGTCAGCATTCCGGTTTTTGCGGTGTTGAATTTTCCAAAGTAATAATGAACGAAAACATTTCCACGGTATTTTTCATCGATCGGGAAGGAGAAAGTTTTCACATTGTCATTGAGCTTTATTTTCTCGCTTTTGATGATTTTTCCATCAGCTTCCAATTGAACCAGAACTTCAGAATTTTCTGTTGCCGAAGCAAGATTCAGCACTGCTGTTTCACCCGGTTTGAATTCCGGTTTGTTCAAAGTCGCAGTAAAAACTTCATTGTCCACCGGAACCTTCTTTTCGGTTCGGTACAGGTAAATCAGTTTTTCATGCGGAATGCTGTCTTTACCGTCCAGAATAAATCCTTTCAGAATGTAATATCCTTCTTTCCAGTTTCTCGGATTGATTTTGATGGATTTCGATTTTTCCGTATCAAATGATTCATTCAAAACCGGATTTTCTTTTTGCCAGTTTTCTTTCTCGTTTTCATTGCTATAAGATTCATGTGGGAAATAATTGACAAATTCATTTTTCGGATACAATTCATAATCCGTTTTCGGAAGCGGGGAGTCACGCAAGATCCTTTCCGGCGGGTTGATTTTGGTCAAAGTGATTTTACCTTTGGCAGCCGCGAATTGCCCGTTCAGGTTTTCAGTCACAACGGGAATGGAGTCAAATTGGGAAATTTCAATTCGTTCAGCAACCGGAATGTTTAACATATAACGCAAATCACCCACCGTGATGGATTGTTCGGAAGAACGGGTTTCTCCATTGATATCAGTAATATCAGCGGTAACGCGATATGTAAATGTCCTTGGTTCCTCTCCTTTGGAGGGGTTGGGGGAGGCCGCATTGAATTTTATTTCAAATTTCCCATCGGAATCAGTCGTGGTTTCACCATGCGCAATTTCTTCTGCAGGTTCATTTTGTGGAATATAACCTCGTTTCCACCAGGGCCAATACGGGTAAATGGCTTGGCGGTATACACGGTAAACCACATTTGCATTGTCAATATTCGCGCCCGAATAAGCGGTTGCTTTTCCCTTGGTGGTGATTTCTTCTTCTAATTTGAAGGTGTCTTTTACATCGTCAAATTCGACCTCAAAACGCGGACGTTTGTATTCTTCCACGCTGAAATAATGTGTAGCTCCATTATCTGAAAAATCATCTTCCAGATAAAATTCTCCCGTCAGTCCGGAAGTTGGTAAAATGAATTCTCCCGAAACCGAACCAAATTCGTTGGATTCCAGTACAAGTGAAGTGATTTCATCATCATTTGCATTGTACAAATAAATCCCGACTTCTTCATTCGGAATAACTTTTCTTTTTTGGTCACCGTCTTCCTGGTAAAGAATGGCTTTAAAATAAACCGTTTGTCCGGGACGGTAAATGGCACGGTCGGTAAAGAATTTGATGTGATTTTCAGGCGCTCTTTTATTGTCAGGATTATTACGATAATAATAGTAATTCTGATAAGAAACTTCTTCGCCGTCTACTTTAAAAGTAAGGTTATGGTAATTGTTATTGGAATAATTTACCTGCGCTAATCCAAATTCATTGGTGGTCAATGTTTGGGTTTTGGTTTCTTTGTTGTTTTTGTTTTCGTAAACATCTACTTTTTTGTTGGCAGCCGGAATCCCGCTTTCTCGTTCCGTCACCAGGATTTCATCATTTCGGAAAACGATGGAATAAGACGAAACATCTACAATTTGGTATTGCAGAACAAAACCTTCGGAACCGAATTTAAAATCGGCGTTACTGGAAGCCAAAACCAGGTATTGTCCTGGTTTTAATGGATCTAATTTGACCAAAGTGGAATGCTCCTGGTAATCATCAAAAGATTTTAAGTTCAACTGGAATTCTTTTTCCTGTGGATAAGCCCGAAAGATTTCGTTTAATTTTTGCTGTTTGTCTTTATCGGCTGCATTTCGGAATTCATTTATTTTTTTTGAATCTCCATTGTATTTCAATACCTTAAAATAGAGTTTGTCCAGGTTTTTATGCGTAACGGCAAAAGGCGTATTCTGTTCCGGTGCAATGTATTTTTCGATTTGAATGCTGAAATCCGGTGCCAGAATTTGTTTTTCCAGTGATTGTGCATCTTTCACAATGACTGATGTCGGATATTGGGTTTGGATTTCTTTTAGAATTTCCAGTGCTTTTTTTGTCCATTCTTTTTTCTTTTGAATAAAAATATTGGTTTCTTCTTGAGTTGATTTATTCAGATACAAACTGGCAATTTCAAATAAAATGTAAGAGGTGTACCATGCTTCTGGAGTATATTCAGAAAGGGAAACTAATTTTGATAATTTAATTTCTTCAGGATTTTCTGAGTATTTAATGAGTAAATGATAATTGTAAAGCGTGGGACTGTTATCACTTGGTTTATGTATATTTTCTCGATGGAAAGCAATTAATTCATTTAGAATCCGTATAGTTATTTCCTTTTTTTCTTGCTCTGATTTCTCATTATAATTCCTTCCGTAGTAATAATTATTTTCCGATTGAAAAAAGTTGATTGCACGATGTGCCAGCAAATCATACAAAGTAGGGCGGAGGCTTTGGGTTTCATTGACTTTGTTCAATAGATAATCCCATTTTTCAATCGGCTCGTTTTGTAAATCTTTTTGATCTTCAATGGATTTTAAATACAAATCCATTGATTTTTGTCGAAAAATATTTTCGGTCCAAAAACGAAAATCCTCACCAGTATTTTCAGAAGTTTCCGTACGTTCATTGATTTCCCATTGGTGCTGCTGGTAATAATTGAAATACAATTCCGCAAGCATTGATTGCAAAACTGCTTTTTCATTTCCTTTGGCAGATTCGATTTCATTTTGAAAATTAGCTACAATTTGAATTTCTGTGTCGTCATCGTCTGAAGTTCCGATTGCTATTTTGGATTGATAAAGCAATGCGCGAATGATTTGCTGCGAATTTTTGTCTTTTTTGGCTTGTGAATAAATTTCATTGACCGAAGGCAAAGTGCTTTTCAACAAGCCGTCGGCTTCCTGTTTTTCAATTGCTTTCCATTTGGAATCATAATCGTATTTTTTTTGTGCCATTGAAAATGAGAAGGTTAAAATTGTAATTAAGAAAAATAATTTCTTCATAAAAAGGTTTTTTTATAATAGATGCAATTTACAATAAAAAGGTTGGAAGGACTTAGATAGAAAGTTAAATGTAGAAAGTAGAAAGTTTTTCTTTTGTGGCTAATAACTAACGCTTGTTTTTTTCCTCAATCCATAAACTCATGTACTTCAAAGTGTTTATAGAATTGGATTTCAGTACTTTACCAATGAAATTCAGGTTTCGATGTTCTTTTAATTTGGATAGCAGATTTAGGATCGTCTGATTTAACTTTTTCTCAAATAACTTTTTGTCAAATTTTTCGTACAGGATTTCAAATCCTGCATTTTGAGCTTTTATCCAAGGTTCTTCGTTTTGATAAAGTTCAATTGTTTTTTCAACGAACACATTTTCATCATTTTCCGAGATTCCCGGGACTATATTATCAAACATGGATTCAGCACCAATCGAAGTTGTAGCAATTGGTGTTCCGGCGGTCATCGCATCAATGAATTTACCTTTTTGCCCGGCTCCAAACAAAATCGGTGCTAATAAAATTCTTGAGCCTGAAATCACTTTCAAGGCATCATTTGCTTTTCCATGTACCATAAATCCTTCTTTTTCATTGTGTAGATCCCAGACTTTTTGACTAGGATAGCCTCCGTAAATATTCAAATTGGCTTTTGGAAGTTGGGCTTTGATTTTCGGCCAGATATTTTTCTTTAGATGCAAAACCGTTTGCCAGTTGGGCTCATGTAGAAAGTTTCCGATGAATACGAAATCTTTCCTTTGATAAAATGAATTCAGTTCTGTTGCTGAGCGAAGTCGAAGTAAATCTTCCATAAATGGTAAATAATGGAGCAGGGAAGGAGCGATGTTAAATTTATTTTGAAGCAAATTCATTTCGAATTCAGAAATAATGAAACTCAAATCACAACGCAAAATCGAAGCGATTTCCCGAGCAGCTGTTTCATTGTACAAATTTATTTCTTCTTTCTTTTTAAATGCTTTTTCCCGTGCCGAACGAAGAAAATGTAAATCTTCCGTATCGAGTATTTGAAGTGCATCTGGACATTCCTGAGAAACCCGCCATCCAAATTGCTCTTCCGTTACAAATCGGTCATAAACAACGATGTCTGGATTTAATTCTTTGACGAATTCATTGAAAGAAGAATTGTTTAATTCAATTGGAAATTCCTGAATGTTCCATTGTGAAAAATTAAAGCTTGACTCAGACTTGGATGCGGCAGAACAAAAAATGACCTTATCATCCTGATTCAGGAAGAATTCCACCAGCTGTAAAATCCGTTTTCCGGCAGCAGAAGAAGTTGGTTCCGGCCAAACAAGTCCAATAAAGAGTACTTTGTTTTGAATCATCGTTCAAATATCCGATTTTTGCATTTAATTTAAACTACATAGAAACATAGGTTGAGCGGATGTAATAGAAAACTAAAGAGAATTTAGTTTTTGAAGCTAAGCTTCAAGTCTATATTTTGTCAATGACAAAAACCATGTGAATTGGAATTATATTTTTCTATGTGATTAAAAATTTGAGTAAATAAATTTAAGCGGAATCATGTTAGGATTAAAATTACCGACAGACCCGAGATGGGCAAAGATAGCGGAGGAAAACATAGAAGAAATTCTGACCGACCATGCCTGGTGTGAACAAAAAGCAGCTTCCAATGCCATTCATTTGATTGTTTACAACTCTGAACACGAGGATTTGGTAACGGAACTGACCGAAATCGCCATTGAAGAAATGCAGCATTTTCAGATGGTTCACAACATCATCAAAGAAAGAGGTTATAATTTAGGTCGTGAACGCAAAGACGATTATGTGAACCAGTTGGTGAAATTCAACAAAAAAGATGGCAGCAGGAATATGGCTTTTGTGGATAGATTGTTGTTTGCGGCAATGATTGAGGCCCGAAGCTGTGAACGTTTCAGGGTTCTTTCTCAAAATATAAAAGATGAGAAATTGTCAAAATTCTATCACGACCTGATGGTTTCCGAAGCAAATCATTATACTACTTTCCTAAAATTTGCAAAGAAATATTCAACTGATGTAGATGTCGATAAACGCTGGAATGAATGGCTTGAATTTGAAGGGAATCTGATTCAAAGTTATGGCGACAAAGAAGCGATTCATGGGTAAAGCCGAAGTTCGAAAATCGAAATTGGTTGGACTCATTAAAATTAAACAATTAAAAAAGCGAAATTCGAACTTCGCAACACTACAAACGAAAAAAGTATGAAACTAGAAAACATTGTAAAGGAAAGAAGCGGTGACGTATGTGAACTCAGCGGCGAAAATGGGAATTTAAATTTTTATGAAGTGAAGCCTACTTCAGGAAATGAGCCGGAAAGATTAATTTTAATTAGTGACAAAGCATTGGCACAAATAGAAAAACGTGAAGAACCCGATGGCTCTTATTGGGAAAAGATACTTCCAACTTCTATGTGGAGTGAAGTTCCCGGCATTCAGGTGGTTTCCTGGCGTATGCTTAACCGTTTCAGGAATGAATCCTGGGCGGCGGATGCGCTTGATATGATGTATCTGGATGATGAAACTTTGGAATGGGCAAAAGCTTCCGGTGATCATGAAGGTGACGGAAGTGTGGAATTGCACAAGGACAGCAACGGAAATATTTTGCAAAACGGAGATACCGTTACTTTGATAAAAGATCTGGATGTGAAAGGTTCGTCCATCACGGCAAAAATCGGAACAGCTGTTCGAAACATTCGTTTGGTTCACGACAATATCGAACAAATTGAAGGAAAAGTGGAAGGGCAATCCATTGTGATTCTGACGAAGTTTGTAAAGAAGTGATTTTTGAAATACAATTTCTAATTTAAAGCCTTTGAAAAAAGGCTTGTTTTTCACTGATTACTTTTCGGTTTTTTCCGGAGAGGAGGAAGTGTCGATTAAATTTAGTTTAAACGAACCCAAAAAGAAAATCGGGTAAATCAGAAAGAAAAAGGTGATTGAATAAAAGAAATTCGGATCTATGAAATTTTTCTTGTCATTCAGAAAATCAGTATTTAATTCGGAATAAATCAAAAATATAAATAGAATAATCTTTATCGCTACTAAAGCTTGCAACCCAAATCGATAGTAAACAAAGACACCTATTGAAACCACATTGATTCCTATTAAAAATAAATTAAACTGATCATTCATTAGATTAAATGCCGCCAAAAGATTGAATAAAATCACAACAGAAATAAAAATGAATTTAAAAGTTGTTTTTTCTTCATTATAGATTTCTTCCAATTTTGAACGGTCAATGGTCTTAGGTTTCTCCCATGCTAAAAAATTGAAGAGCCAAACGATGAATCCGATGAGAAATATATTGCAGAAAAAGTAATTCCAACTGATTTTCTTTTGATAGTTAAGAAATGTTTCTACCATAAATTTTCTTTGGAACAAAAGAAGAATTAGAAGACATACGATTCCTATGAAGGCATTGAAAAATAAATGAAATCCAAGTGGTTGTAAATATTGGGTCATGCCGCGGTCATGCAGTATGAGAATTTCTAATACCCAGAAAAATATTCCTAATGAAAACAGGAAAGTCCCAAAATGGGCAAAAAAATAGATCATTATGTTCTTGGCTTTTGGAAGGTTGCAATTGCCAATAATGATTTGGTTAAAATCATCTTTTGATTGTAACCCTGAAATGAAATTATAGAGCCATACAAAAGAAATATACAACAATGGCAAACTAAAAAATGTTCCCAAAATATAATCCAGAGAAGTTGTCCTGTAATCGCCTCCGACTTGCAGGAAATAATGCCGGTTGGTAACATCTGACAATAATTTCCCAAAAACTGTATCACTCAATTTATTGAAGACCGGTGAGATAAAGCGATAAACTCCCCAAAATAAAAATGAGCCCAGCAATATAAAATAGATTTTCCCTTTTGAAGGTAATTTGGTTAAAACAGCAAAAATCACAATTCCCAGACAAGCAGGTAAATAACGTAGAAACCCCATCCATTGAGGGTTGATTTTTAGCATGATAAATAATATCCAAAGACATGAATAAGTCAGGAAAGCAATAATTCCTGCTTTTTTATATTTAGATTCGATCCCCATAAATAAAACCGGAATAAAATAAACAAAAATAGAGAGTTGGTCAATCAAGACGAACCAATAGGATGCCCTCACCACACTTTGATTATTTTTAAAAGCTTCTACCTCATTTCTATAATCAAATACCTGCCCTAAATATTGTAAGAAAATATAAATTACGGCAACCAAAATTGTCAGCCACAAAAATCTGAAGTTAAGTTGTTTCATTTTTTTATTAAATTAAGTTCCATTATAAAATCATCCATCACATGACCATTCCCGATGTCGAAAACACCTTCATCAATTTTTATGAAACCGTTTCGTTCGTAGAATGCAATGGAATCCGTATTGTGTTTATTCACATTTAAATAAAGCGCATTTTTGTGATTTTGTTTAGCTAAATTAATCGCATGATCGAGAAGGATTTTTCCATAACCTTTTCCACGGACAGATGCTTTCAGGTAGATTTTGAAAATGTAAACCTTTTCCAATTCGATTTTACAAACCAGATACCCGATTGGAGTATCATTTTCCGTCAACATTTCCCAAATAATTCCTTCTTCGATTTCTGATTTTATCTTTTCTTCTGAATAAAATAAATCCAGCATATAATCAATCTGTTCCTGAGAAAGAATTTTGATGTAATGTTCATTCCAAATCTCGCGAGCCAGTTGCTGAACAGCCGGGATTTTGTTTTTTGTAATTGTGATCAATTGAATCAAACTTTGTATTTATATTTCAAAATTAAACTTCCATCGTTCATCTTCCAACATCTAATCCAAAATAAATTATTTTCAAATCTTCAAATTACCCCATTTTCAAATTGAACATCTATATTTGTTAGCAAAACAAATGAATTATGTACAGCGAAAAATTTCAACAACATTTAGCGACTCAACTTAAAGATTTAGAATATCAGGGGTTATTTAAAAAAGAGCGTATCATAGCTTCGCCGCAGGCGGCAGAGATTATTTTGCAAAATGGCAGTAAATTACTGAATTTCTGTGCCAATAATTATTTAGGGCTTTCCGATAATCCCGAAGTAGTGAAGGCATCGCAGGGTATGTTGGATGAAAGAGGTTATGGAATGTCGTCTGTACGGTTCATTTGCGGAACGCAGGACATCCACAAAGAACTGGAAGCCAGAGTTTCCAGATTTTTGGGAATGGAAGACACCATTTTGTACGCTGCGGCATTTGATGCAAACGGAGGTGTTTTTGAACCGTTGTTTACAGAAGAAGATGCCATTATTTCAGATGAATTGAATCATGCTTCTATCATCGACGGAGTGCGTTTGTGTAAAGCCGCCCGTTACCGTTACAGAAATAATGATATGTACGATTTGGAAGAACAATTGAAAGCCGCTGCAGAAAAGAATCACCGCTTCACAATCATTGTGACCGATGGTGTTTTCTCTATGGATGGGATTGTTGCCGATTTGAAAGGAGTTTGTGATCTGGCCGAAAAATACGGCGCACTGGTAATGGTGGATGACAGCCATGCAACGGGATTCATCGGGAAAACAGGACGAGGAACGCATGAACATAACGATGTAATGGGGCGCGTAGATATCATTACTTCCACTTTAGGAAAAGCATTGGGTGGTGCAATGGGTGGATTTACTTCGGCCAAAAAGGAAGTGATTGAAATGCTTCGCCAGAAATCAAGACCGTATTTGTTTTCAAATTCATTGGCTCCCGGAATCGTGGGTGCGGCTTTGCATGTATTTGATTTATTGGAATCTGATACTTCGCTTCGCGATAAAGTAATGTGGAATGCTGATTATTTCCGCAAAGGAATGAAATCCGCCGGATTTGACATTCCTGACGGAGACGCGGCAATTGTTCCTGTAATGTTGTATGATGCGAAACTTTCACAAACAATGGCAGATAAATTATTGAACGAAGGAATTTATGTCATCGGATTTTTCTTTCCGGTTGTGCCTAAAGAGAAGGCGAGGATCCGAGTTCAGCTTTCTGCCGCACATACGCAGGAACATTTGGACAAAGCCATTGCAGCCTTTATCAAAGTAGGGAAAGAGCTGGGAGTTGTTAAGTAATGAATTTGTACGATATAAATGATTAAATTTCAGTCCTGTTAGAATTAAAAACTAACAGGGCTTATTCTTTTTAAAATATGAAAAAGACATACATATTACTTTTTAGCCTTTTACTTTCTACATTTTCTTTTTCCCAGGAAATTTCCATATCCAAAGTAGATGAATTGGTGGACCGAACATTGCAAATCTTTAACGTTCCGGGAATTGCAGTTGGAATTATCCATGATGGAAAAGTCATTTTGGCTAAGGGTTACGGAATCTCAAATATAGAAACCAGCGAAAAAGTAAATTCAGCAACGAATTTTGGTATAGCTTCTAATTCCAAAGCATTCACTACGACCGCAATTGCAATGTTGGTGGATGAAGGAAAATTAAACTGGGACGACAAAGTCAAAAAACACATTCCCGAATTCAAAATGTACAATGATTATGTGACAGAGGAATTCACCGTCCGTGATTTGGTAACCCACCGAAGCGGATTGGGATTGGGTGCAGGAGATCTGATGGTTTGGCCTGACGGTCACGATTTTACACCTGATGATATCATCAAAAATATTCATTATCTGAAACCGGTTTCTGATTTCAGGACAAAATATGATTACGATAATTTGTTGTACATCATTGCGGGAGTTGTGGTAGAAAGAGTTTCAGGGAAAAGCTGGACGAACTTTATTCAGGGAAGGATTATAAATCCATTGGAAATGAACCGAACCGCCCCTAATTGGAATTTGCTCAAAGACCAATCGAATTCCATCGCACCACACGTTCCCATTGATGGAAAATTAAAAATAATTGACCGATATGACAACCCCATTTTAGATGCCGCGGGAGGTATTTATTCCAATGTTGACGATTTAGCGAAATGGGTGCAATTTCACTTGGATCACGGAAAAACTGCTGATGGAAAACAATTGGTTTCGGAAAAGCAAATGAAAGAATTGATAACTCCGCAAACTTTGATGCCGGTATCCGCGAGAGTTCCGTACAATTCGCTTTTCAGAGCGTATGGACTAGGGTTTCAGCTACAGGACGTAGTGGGAAAACTGGAAGTTTCACATACTGGTGGATTGGAAGGGATTGTAACTCAGGTTGTAATGATTCCCCAAGAGAATTTGGGAATTATGGTTTTGACCAATCAGCAGGAGGGAGCAGCTTTTATGGCGATTTCCAACACGATCAAGGATTTCTATTTGGGGTTGCCTGAAAAAGACTGGGTGAAAGAATATGATGATCTGATTTCCAAAAGAGGAGAAGAAGCCGATAAAATTACCGATGAAGTTTGGGAAACCGTTGAACAAAATAAAAAATCAAAATTACCTGAGATCAAAAATTTAATCGGAACTTACAAAGACAATTGGTTTGGGGAAATTTCGATTTCCAACGAAAAAGGAAAATTGCGATTTGTATCAAAACGTTCAAGTCAGCTAAAGGGAGACATATTTTATTACAAGGACAATACCTATGCTGTGAAATGGGACAATGCTTATCTGCATGCCGACGCGTTTGTTTTTGTGGAATTTGAAGGGGAAAAAGTCAAAGGTTTAAAAATGGAACCGATTTCTCCGCTCACGGATTTCAGTTACGACTTTCAGGATTTGAACTTTGTAAAAGTGGAATAGAGGGAAGCTGAAAGTTTTGTCATTACGAGTCGCGAGGAACGAAGTAATCTCTTGTTTTTAAGGATTGCTTCACTCCATTTCATTCTGCTCGCAATGACGAATATTAAAAATAATTAATTGAAAAAAATTAAACCAATTATAAAACGTATGCTGATAACAATTGTGGCAGTAATTTTACTGTTGGTCATAGGCATTTCCGGTTATATGCAACATCCGAAATTCGGGAAAGCACCTGACGGGGAACGATTGAAACGGATTCAACAATCGAAACATTACAAAGACGGGGCATTTCAGAATCTAAACAAAACCCCCTCTTTGGCGGAAGGCTATACCATGACAGGTGTTTTGTGGGATTTTATGTTTACGAAATATCCGAATACTTATCCGGTTGATTCTATCCCTTCTGTAAAAACCGATTTGAATTTAAAACCAGAAGAGAATGTATTGATTTGGTTCGGACATTCTTCTTATTTTATCCAGTTAGATGGAAAAAAATACCTGATAGATCCTGTTTTCAGCGGAAATGCTTCGCCTCTTCCAACCACAAAAGCTTTTCCGGGAAGTGACATATATTCGGTGGACGATTTGCCTGAAATTGATTATCTGCTCATTACACACGACCATTACGATCATTTGGATTATGAAACAATCAAAAAATTGAATTCAAAAGTTAAAAAGGTAATCTGCGGATTGGGGGTTGGTTCTCATTTGGAATATTGGGGCTATAAACCTAATAAAATTACAGAACTGGATTGGAATGAGTCATTTCAGTTAGATGATTCAATGAAACTTTATACTCTTCCTGCACGTCATTTTTCCGGACGGACTTTCAAACGAAACAATACGCTTTGGCTTTCTTATATTTTAGAAACGCCAGATAAAAAACTCTTTTTGGGTGGCGACAGCGGATACGATACGCATTTTGCTGAAATCGGAGAAAAGTATGGTCCGTTTGATTTAGTCATATTGGAAAACGGGCAATATGATTTGAAATGGAAGTATATACATCTTTTACCTGAAGAAGTAGTCAAGGCATCAAAAGAATTAAAAGCGAAGAGATTATTTCCTGTTCATAATTCCAAATTCAAATTGGGAAATCATTCTTGGAACGACCCTATGAAACGTGTTACGGCAGAAGCAGAAAAACAAAGAATGTCTTTGGTGATGCCAAAAATCGGGGAGAAATTAAATCTGAATGATTCAGTTCAGACCTTTTCAAAATGGTGGGAAGGGTTGGAATGATTTACAATTTTAGATTTTAGAAGTACAATTTTAGGTTTAATTCATTTAAAATATAGAATTCAAAATAAACTTCGAAAACAGTTCATCTTGAAATTTCCACAGTTCATCCTAAACTTTTTTGATACATTTAATGCATAAACGAATTTTGGTTCAT
>CAZKOC010000032.1:0-15782 GCA_964554275.1 uncultured Weeksellaceae bacterium | reverse complement strand
GTTACCGTAAATGTATTGTTGGCTTGGTTGATATATGCTGTAATGTTCTCTTGCAATGGCATCACTTATTTATCTTTATCAAAAGCCCAGGAAAAAGAAGGATTGGAATTCAGCCAGTTGGGAAAAGAAATCGGATTTCGGGACGGTGATAAAATTGTAAGCGTTGATGGTGCAAAACAAGACAATTTTAACCGATTGACTTTGGACGTAATGCTGAGCAATGAAATCATAGTTGACAGAAACGGACAGCAAGTTAAATTCCACATAAAAGATGAACAGATCAAAGAAATCCTTTCCAAAGAAGGGCGAAATAATTTTGTTTTTCCAAAAAGCAAAGGCATTGTAGTCGGTACGGTAATTCCCGATCAGGACGCTGGAAAAGCCGGACTGAAGACAGGTGATAAAATTATAGCTTTTAATGACCAATCAGTAAATGTTTTTACTATTCAGGAAGCGTTAACCAAGTTTAAAAATTCTAATGTAAACCTTAGCATTGAAAGAGATGGAAAGAAGGAATTTGTAAAATTATTTGTCCCGGATTCTGCAAAAATCGGGATTGCCTATGGACCTAATTTGGACGAAGGATTATATGTTCATAATGAGTACAATTTCTTTGAAGCAATTCCTATTGCAGTCAAAGAATCTTTTACTATCTTGAATTACAACATTAAAAATTTAAAACTACTCATTAAACCCAAAACTGAAGCATACAAACAAGTAGCCGGTCCAATTGGTATTGCAAGACAATTACCTTCAACTTGGGATTGGGGATTCTTTTGGTCATTTACAGCTATGTTCTCTATGTGGCTGGCATTTGTAAACCTATTACCAATTCCGGGATTAGATGGGGGGCATGCCTTGTTTACAATTGCTGAAATGATAACCGGAAGAACATTAAATGATAAAGCCATGGGTGTTGTTCAGACAATTGGGATGATTATTTTATTGAGTGTGATGGCTTTAATCTTTGGAAAAGATATTTGGGATTTGGTTCAAGATAAATTTTTCTAAAATTGTTTGGTAAGTAAATAAAAAACGTTTTATATTTGCCGTCCAATTAAGGGAAAGATTCCTCCTTAGCTCAGTCGGTTAGAGCATCTGACTGTTAATCAGAGGGTCCTTGGTTCGAGCCCAAGAGGAGGAGCTTTATTGACAAAGTCGCTGAAAAGCGACTTTTTTAGTTTGTATCTATTTGATAAACAAAGTCATACCCGCTTAGAAACGGGTTCGAGAAGTTCAAAATAAAATTATGGGATTTTTGGGCTAATTCTCGAACCGCTACTTCTCTAATTATTCAATAAGCAAATAATCAGCCACTTACGACTACTCTGTTACTTCCTTCCAAAAGCCATATAACAATCCCTTCAACATTGTAATTGCCCAATTTTCAAACCAATCACATTAATCGGTATTCAATGAAACTATTGACCATTCTCCAACATATCAACTTATACTACTCTCTTGCCAATTCCAATACCATCTGTAGCTTGGTTTTTTAATCACACCTCTTTTGCATATTCAAAATAATCAGCATTTGCGAAGCCACATCATACTCGGTCTGAAATTTCTGCTTTTTGGATTTCTGCATTTTTATAAGTTCCGGTTCATAGCAACAAACAGAATAATTTTACACTTTTGCCGTATATAAAGCCCGCATAAATTCAACACAAACAGGCAGGGAGAAAGAATTTTGTATTGATTTTCCGCTCTCTGCTTTACAATTTCTGGCAGTGTATTATTCTTTTATTTCTTACTATAATACACCATGACTTACTTTGAAAAATCTACAGAAAATTTCCTCAAGCAATTGGAATTTGACACCGACTTTTATGATGTGCACACACAACAAGAACTTTTACAATACACCGCTGATTTTCTTGATGAATATGACATTGAGATCAAAGAAGGTTGTGATTACCGAAACGACCAAAGCGAAAACAGATGGTCATATTGTGATTTGGCAAGTGAACGGGCTCAGTCAATGGTTGATATTTACCATTCGGATTTACGGGAGAATGCAAAAAGATTTCAGTATTTCATTGAAGAAGCCATTAATGATTTTTGATTTGATACATCAAAAGGACTTCCCGATTTGTTTCAATTTGCACAACGGCTCTATTACGACAAATTAGCCGGATATGTTTTGAATAAGTTTGCGGATTATGTGAAAGCGTAATCTGCTTCCTTATATTATACATTGTTTATTCTCTTCGCATCTTTTTTTCGTTTGAGTACAGAAGATAAAGGAATCAAAGAAAGTTTTGAAATATCCATCTCCCAAAATGGATCATTTTGATTGGCAACAGAAAGCGATTTATCATTCAGATCATAATTCTCCACAAAACAGTAATAAAGCAATCGGGTAATTATCACACTAGTTATTTTTTCCTTATGATGCAGCAGGCAATAAAGGGAATGTGGTTTATTGTTTATGACTTTCACGATTGGAGATAAAATCCTTTCTTTTAAGAAAATAGTTCTTCCATTAGTAACCCAACCGCTTAACCCTTTTACCCTTCCTTTATTGGAAATCATAAAACGCTCTTCAAATCCGTGTATCGGTTTCCAGCATTCATCAGGAAGATCTTCAAGTGAAAGATTCATACAAGAAGGCGGATTGTTTTTATCAATTGTAGGTTTACCCAGCTTTTTCCAAAGATTTGCATTGAATTGCTTTTCTGAGGTGTCTGATGTTGCTTTGACTATAAAATCTTCTTTTTTAGGCGTAGAATTTTTTAAAAACCATCGGAATTTTCCTGCTGTTAAAAATTCTTTGTTGATCACATCCATTATCATTTCACATGAAATTCCAATGGAATCAGCCGCAGCATACATACTTTCAAAGTCTGCAACCCACTTACCCTCAATTGTGTATTGGCTGACGGGTTGTAAATAGATGACATTCCGGTTTCTGGCTCTGTTCATGCGAAACGTTTTAAGCCTGTTCTCGCTGGCTGAAATTTTCTCCAGATTTCTACTGTGAACATGAAATCTGTTGTCATCCTTATACGAAATCATAATATTGCGGTCATCCATATCAAATTTTTCGACAAAATGATAATAAACCAGACGGGCTATGGATTTCCGATACTTTTTTCCGTCTAATGATAATGAGCAATGTATATTATAAAAAGTGCAGCCAAGATACTTATTGACCTGTTTTATAAAAAAGAGATTCATAATCAACTCTGGCTGTTTCCATTCTTTGCCGTTAATTGCCCGAGTCCAGCGTTCCTGACTTTTTACCCGTCCGTAATTGGAGATAGCATAGTTCTCAAATTCCTCAATCAGTTTCCATTTTTCGTCCGGAAGGTCTTCTAAATACTTATTGCGAAGTACTTCTTTTGCATATTGATCTTTTATTTCAGGTGTTGCGTTCATAGGTTAAATTGATTATGCATTTGAACTCTTTTTAAAAGTTCGTCCAATTCAAATATATTAAATCCGATGAAAGAATATTTGTTTTGAGTGACCCAAATTGTATTGCATTTAACACCGGAATCCGCATTATCTTCTATATTTGCAATCCATTTTTATCAATTTAAATACTTTACAATGAAAAATCTTATTGAAAAAATCAATGCGGAATTTGAAGCATTCTCAAAAGAATCTGCTCAACAAGTAGAAAAAAACAACAAAGCGGCGGGGACTAGAGCTAGAAAATCAGCTTTGGAACTTAGCAAGCTGTTCAAAGAATTCAGAAAAGTTTCTGTTGAAGAATCAAAAAAATAATCTTTATCCCTGCTTCAGTAAGCAGGGATTTTTTTGTGAAAACTGTAGATTTCCAAATTTTCTTAATTTTCACAAAATGATTAATTTGTAGGTTTTAATGTATTTTGAGGAGGAACATAATATCAATACATTATGTTTTACATATAGATTAGCTTTTTAACTGGTGGTTAGTTTATGTACGAAATCGGTAATTGCAGGAATGTTTTCATATAGTCCCCTTGCCGCAACGGAAGCAGTAACATTCCCTAACCATTTCATAGATTTTTCTATGAATTTTGGCTTATCATTTGACTTTTCAACGATTATTGCATTTAATTCTTCTATTTCGTCCTCTGCAATTCCGTAAGACTTTAAACTAGCAATATCTTCGGGTTTCAATGAATGTATGTTTATAACTTGTTCGATATTGTTTCCTGTCGCAATATTTAACGGATTGTCATTCCCATATATATTGTTTGTAATAATATTTTGAACTTTATTTTTGTTTTCTTCGGTCATTTCATATTTATTTTCAAGGTTTGGAAATTCGTTGTTTAGCTCCATTAGCGTGTCAATCAATTTCTGTTTTGTTAACTCAATGACACTTTGATAATGTATTTTCCCTATCTGTCTTTGAGCTTTACGAATTACACCCCGATATAATAGAATTTGAGCTTTAAAAGGCTCTGCCAATACTTCAATCATTTGAGGCGGTAAATTTATATACCCTTTAGGAGCTTCTATACTTTCAATTTGTGCTTCTACAATTGAAATCGGTTCAATAATAAAATGATTATTAACAGATTCTTTAAATTTTTCGTCCATATCTTCAGGAATTATTACAGGGAAAGTATGAAATAGTCCTCCGGGTATTTCCATAACAAGCTCAATTAGACTCCAAATTTTTCTATAATTAGGTAAATATTCATCTTGATATTCGTATCCTTCTAATTCTTTATTTAACCATTTTGAGAATATATCATTTTTAATTTCATTCGCAATAAGTTTCGCCCTCGTTAGTCCTTGGGATAATTTTATCCTATCGTAAGCAATATCGGTGATTAATTGTTTTATCATTTTAACTTTCAAGTTTTGTTTAAATCATCTCACAACACTCAAATGTATGAAATTCTCATTTGAAATGATATAAAAGCGGTTTCCAATAGTATCCGATTAAAAATTTTTTGAATTTTTCATTAGGATTACGTAATCCTATTTATGTTTTTATGATTGTTGTATTTCGGGGATGGCTTTGCTTTGCCTTTCAATTGACTTATTTTTCAGTTTACCACCACTCAAACACTCCAACTTCCCTTCTCTGAAAAGAATGAATCTCGAATATGTAATTTATTAGTGTCTACTTCTGCCTTAATATACCTTCGATTAAATATTCCCACATCAAACCACTATCAAATATATCCTTCTGATCATTGAATGTTGGGAGTTCCACTTTTATCCCATCTAAACCAGTCCAATACGAATTCCAAATTTGTTGTTGGGTTAGTTCATCTAATGATGAAACTCTTTCTGCATGCCTTGCTAATGAAACAATCTCCATATTTACTTTAGCAACCCTATTCATTTGATTATTAATTAATTCAAATTCTCTAACCGTAGACAGGTCCCATCCATATTTTCTATTTACCTCAATACAACTTTCATAATCACCAAATGCATAACAACACGATAGTCTTGAAGGGAGTTTTGAAAAAAACGTTCTTCTTGTTATCTCGGCAGCATATTCTATCGCATAATCATTCGTTATATTCTTATGAAAAAAAGAAACAAAATTGATGTCTGAATCAAGATTTAATTTAAATGGCAAATAATCAATATTTCCATTCATGTATTTTTCAGTAAAATCCGTCGTCAAACCATTAAATGACGTATAACCCATGATTATTCCCTTCAAATATTTATTCAGAGTAAGTTTGTCACATTCATTAATTACTTGTAAGAATGCGGACGAACATATACACCCGGTATTCTCAAAATTTCTTCGTGTCAGATTGTTTTTCAGATTTACAAAAACATAAAAGGTCTTAGGAATTAATTCATTTTCCTGATTGATGAGATATTGCATTAGTTTAAATATTTATACTTATAAATCCCATTGATTAATGAAGCTGCTCAATGTCTTTTTATCAGTGCCTTTGATATTGTCTGAAATGTAGATGTTATAATTTCCCTTGAAAGGTTCGCAGTCACTTTTTACACCATATAATCCAAAGTCCAGCCTCAATCTTTTAGAAATGATGGGAAACATAATATAAGGATACTTAGATTTTCCATGATTTTCATAATGATGATTAAAAAACTTGACCCAACACAAAATACTTAAAAATTCATCTTCAGTAAATTCATATTTTGTTTCATCAACAACTTTTATGTCGTCTGGTAGCCTTTTCTGAATTTCCTTAATTTGATTAGATTTTATCATGTTTATTACTATGTGCTTCTCGGATTACTTTAATAGTTTCAATTAGCTTTTTAAAGTTATTTAATTCAGCAGGCTTCAAATTATATGAACTATTATTTTTAGATTATCTGATAAAAGCTTTTGCCAATTTATATTTTTAGAAGTTGCAATTTGACTATAAAGTAACTTTTTCAATTGAAGCTTAAACAGATTAAATTATGGTTATCGCAACGGTCTCTTCTATAGTTTCTCCTAAATCATTTTTTGATTTTACCTGTATAATAACTGGTTGTGCTGTATCTATATCACCAGTGTCAGAATGGAAAGTAACAATAATTTTACCATCCAAATCTGTTCTGTTAGTTAATCCTGTGAACCTCCCGACTTCCGTCTCTTCTCCATTTACTAATTGAAAAGCAAAGAATTCTGCCATTGTATCTTCACTTACTTTACCTATGTTTCTAAGTAAATATGAATTTATAGTTACAGAATTTCCTATAGCTATGCTAACAGAGTTAGGTTCGATAATGATATAATCAGGATTTGCTCTTTTTAAGGAAATATTTTTCTCACTTGTGTAGTTTATGTTGTTAGCTGTGATTTGTGCCGAAAAAAATAATTGCTCTACCACATTTGGGACTTTTACATAAATAAAAGCATTTCCATTTTCATCAACAGGTCTTGAAGTTTGAGATCCTTCTATTCCTAAAAATTCACCATCAGACTTATTAAAGGTTACTTGGTTGAATTCTGAGCTGTGATTGGAGGGAATTGTCGCTTTTAGGACGACAAGTGTTTCTCCGTCGCCAATTGATTCGGTGATTACATTATTTTCAATGTCTAAAATTTCCAATTTTATGATTTCATCTAATGATATGGTATCATCATCTGATTCACAAGAAATTACTGAAATTAAAAATACAAATATCAAAAATAATTTTTTCATGTATCTTTTAATCCTAAATCGTTTAACACATTATTGAAATCTACATTACCATATAATTTTTGAATTTTTTGATAGGCAATTAGACTTCTGAAATCTATTTCAGTTCCAGATTTTTCATCATAATAGGCGAATTTCCATATATGTTTCCCTTTACTCAGTTGATCGGTTGGGGGATAATTATCACCACCACTATTTAGCTTCACAAATAAAATGAGATTGTTTCTTTCATAGTTATTTGGCACTATAATTCTCCCAGATAGTGTTACATTGAAATCATTTCTTTTATTACTAAATGACCTTCGAAAAGAGTTAGGATCCTCAAATCTAAACATTTCAAGCATAGGTTCACAAATTATATCACCACTTACCGGAGCGGTAGAATTTGTAATCACTCTAATTGTAATAGATATGTCTTCAGAAATAAAACCACCATTACTTCTTTCTAAAAAAAGAGAATTATTACTCCTATGTGGGCTATGCTCCATTTTTCTAAATTCTACCATAATTTTATTCTTTCAAATTTAATATTTTTCCGACTGAGCCAAAGGCTGCCACCAAATCAATATCAAAGGAGACTGATATAGTTGGAGATAATTTTATTTTCTCATTGTTTATTAAAGGATTTTCATTCCTTTCTTTATATACAAGACCTCCTATGTTTAGACGCATTGCCCTATTAAACCTCCAACCAACTCCTGTCAGTAAGTTATTGTCACCAAATAGTGACTCAAACTTTTTTGGCTTATCTGTTAAAGGTTGGGCTATGCCAATATATACACTAAATCTTTTCCAGAACCGATCACCTCTTTTGAAATCTTCAAATAATGCCTCTCGGTTTATGGGACGGAAATAGATATTTAGCCCCTGATAGGAAAATAAAACCTGAGGAGAAAATGCATAGACGACTCCTAAATCAACGCCTACGTAAGGGTTTTTGCTTGAGACTATGTCGATGAAAACACTTTCATTGATTTTTATATCTTCTAAAATATAGGCATTTCTAAGAACATTGGGTATTTCTTCACTCAGTTTTTTAATTTTCTCTTTAAAGTCATAGATGTTTTTAACCTCTGATTTAATACTACCAAAATCCTTGGTCAGTTCATTTAAATCATTAATATCCGTTTCAAAGAGTAAATTATTGTTTATATCTCTTTTCTCGTTTAGAAATTTAAAAAAATGGAATAATAAATTAATCGAATTATTATCCACTGCAATTCCTTCGTTTTGAGAATCAAACAGCGCTAATCCCGTTTTTGTGATTTTATAAGATTGTTTTAAAACTTTATTAATAAAATCATCTTTTCCATATAATTTGATAATTGTGGCAATTTGCTTGAAACTTATATCTGAATCTTCCAAAGGTTCATTTATTTTGTCTTGTGTTTCAGTGGTAATTTCGTTATCTAATTTACCATTCGCCAAATCTTCTATTTTTGCAAATAAACTTTCTGATCTCTTAACTTTTTTGATAATTGTATCGCTTTTTTGAGTGATATTACTCTCAGCAGTTTCAATGGTATAATAATATATCCCTAATGAATCGATAGGATCGTTCAAATGTGTGGCATATAATCGAGATGTATCTAATTCGATTTTATTATTATCCTTATCATAAATATTCTTAGAACCGACTAAAGCCATGAGTAAATTATGGACTTCCTTTCTAATAGTAGAAAATGCTTGATTTTTAACCCCGTTATCTTTGTAATACTTGGTAATGATATCTGCAGTTTTAACTCTTAATTCTAGCTCTTGTTCAGTAGTTAACCGGATGTATTTTCTTCCTTGAAATTCAAAAACATATTCTACATTGGGATGTAATGGACCAATGGATGAAGAGATAATTGCCTTTTTTGCATTGGGGTCAATTTTGTTAATTTCTATTTCGCCGAGATTTTCACCTAAGAAATAAAATTTTCTTTCTTCTCTTTCTAACCTCTTTTTTATTCTTTCATAATTGATTTTATCATTGGGATTATTTTCAATTAAAGTTGTAAGTTTTGAGATAGAATCTTTTATTTTTGGTAAATCTTTGATATAATATTTGAAATATAATTCATCAAATTGTGTGTCAAAACTTTTTATTTTAAATCTTTGGTCAAATGGAAACACTTCTTTTACTTGTCTACCCTCAAAATCTATTTCGCGAACAATGTGACCTTCTGTTTGGCTAAAAACAAAAAAAGGAAGAAATAAGAAGTATACAAAAAATATATATATTTTCATCGCGTTTACAACTTTCACTAAAACAGTGCATTAATGGCACTAATATAGCACTTTTAGATAATATTAACATGGTGTTAAAATATTTTTGGATAATATTTTTCTTAAGCTTTCAATCCCTAGAACATATATAAATTGGGAGTTGGAATAAATTCCTTTCACTGTTTAATTATATTTTATTTGTAAAAGAAGAATGAATGACCTTAACTATCCATAATAGTTCCTAATCAAAAACTCATCGACTTTTCCCCGTCCATTTCCATTGGAATTAACAGCCCTGTTTGCTTTTACAGTTTGAGTTTCGTAGTCTTTGTATAATTCTCGGATAAATCCGGAGGATGAATTGGAAAGTAAAAATCTAATCCCCCGTTTATCTAATTCATCACAAGCGAGCTTGAGATTTATTTGACTCTCCGCATCCCAACCGCCCTGCGTGTATCCTGTAAAATTGGAAGTTTGAGCAATCGGATGGTACGGCGGGTCTAAATAAAAAAATGAATCCCCGTCTGCTTCATCCATAATTTTTGAATAATCCCCACTTTTGATCGTCACATTATTTGTAGTCAAATAATGATGAACGGCTTTTATTTTGGATTCGTTGATAATGTCCGGATTTATATAATAACCGAATGGAGCATTGAACTGACCTGATTTGTTTACTCTGTACAAACCATTGAAACAGGTTCTGTTGAGAAAAATAATCCTCGAAGCTCTTTCTATGGCTGAAAGTTGTTCAAACTCATCTGTTCTGTCCAGTTGCCTGATTTCGTAAAAATAGGTGATATCATTTCTGTGTTTTCTCAAATCCTCAATCAATTCTCCCGGATTGTCTTTGATGACTTGGTACACGTTCATCAATTCTTTGTTAAGATCGTTGATGACCGCATTTTCCATTTGCAAATGAAACAACAATGCTCCGCCACCCACAAAAGGTTCTGTGTATTTCAGTTGTCTGATATTTTTTGGAAGCAATTCTACAATTTCCGGCAGGAGCTGTCTTTTTCCGCCTACCCATTTGAGAAACGGAGAGAGTTCTGCCTGTCTGATTGGGTTTAAGTTCATGAGTAAGTGATTAATGTATTTCTGAAATAGCAGTTTCGCGTAATTGTTTGGCATTTCTAATTCTCAAATACCCCAACTTTCCCTCCCGAAAAAGAATCAGTTTCACAGTTTCCTCAATTTCTTCAGTAGAAAAATAATACTCTCTGTACACAAGTTTATGTGAAAACAAGGTTTGGATAATTTTCCGTTTGATTTCGGTATCGCCGTTTTTATAAACAAAATCAACTCCTTTCAAAAAGCTGATGCCTTCTTTTAGGTGCTTGTCAAAGAAGCGTTCCTTAACCTGTACTTCCTTGAGTTCCATTTTGATTTCCGCCAAACGGGTGTCAATCCTCTGCTTCATCAAATTGAAAGTAGCCGCATCAATTTGTCTTTCAAACAAATGGTCTTCCGCCATTTCCAAGCGGCTGTATAAATTATCTTGTTCACGGTGTAGTGAATTAATAAGCGTTTGCTTATCCTCATACCTTTCGGAAAACCTGTCCGCCAATATGGATTTGTAAACCAACTCCAAATCCTCTTCGATTTTAAGTTCCGATAACAATTCTTCAAACATAGCATTTACTTCCCTTGCTTTGTGGCGAACATTGCAGTAACGGGTACAATGGTAGTAGAAATAGGTATTCCTGCCTGCACGTCCTTTGCTTCCCGAACCGGTCAGCGTTTTTCGACATTTCGGACAAATCAAAAATCCTCTGAGCGGTAGAGCTTCATCTATTTCGGTCAGGGTTC
Source organism: uncultured Weeksellaceae bacterium (assembly GCA_964554275.1). Taxonomy (GTDB): domain Bacteria; phylum Bacteroidota; class Bacteroidia; order Flavobacteriales; family Weeksellaceae; genus Moheibacter. The sequence goes on along the minus strand of CAZKOC010000032.1, from coordinate 4,686 downwards.
TAATCTGCGGTTTGTATTTACCCTGAAGAATAAGTTGAACCCGATCAAAAATTTCCGTATCCACAATAGCAGGATGCAATCCTTCCACCAACATTTCCTCATCTTTTTTGTAGGGTTTCAGGTAGATTTTTCCGGTATAGGTCACATTTTTCAGCAATGCCAAAAAACCGTTCCTTGAAATCTTCAATCCTCTCTTTTGGTATTTTAACCTGACTTCTTCCGCTGAATAGACTCCTTGCGAATAATCCCTGAATGCTCCTTCAATCAACGGAGCGATTTCCGGGTCAAGTGTAAGCGTGGATTTTCCTTCTGTGTTTCGATGGTTTAAATAACCCTTTGGTGCAATTCCTGTAAAGCACCCTTCTTTCATCGCTTTTCTGAGTCCGTCAATGGTTCTCAGACTATTTTTATCGTTCTCCACCTCGGGAATAACGAGATAAACAGCCAACATCACTTTGGAGTCGGGTTGTGTTAAATCCAATGGTTGATCTATGCTGTTCACTTCGATTCCCATTTCTTTAAATTCCCTTATCATCCGGTAAGCAGCCTCAATGTTTCGGGAAAACCTGTCCCATTTGGTAAAAAGCAGAGCGTCAATATTTTTCTTATTGGACTGAACATATCTCAAAAGTTTCTGAAATTCGGGGCGTCCTGAAAAATTCTTTGCCGAATAGTCATCCTGAAAATGGTTCATGATACGATACCCTTTTTGATGACAGTGATTTTCCAAATGTTCTTTTTGATGCCGGAGGGAAAATCCTTTTTCGGCTTGTTCGTCGGTGCTGACTCTCGTATAAATCACTACATTTTTCATTTTCTCTTCTTCAATTTTTTGGTGTGATGCAGGTATTCGATCTCTGCGAATTGTTTCAACTTTATCCGGATTTCACCCATCATTTTTGGCGAAAAAACCGGATGGTTTTCCGCCTCATTTCGGGCTATATTTAGGGGTGGATATTTCATGAAACTTAACACTTTTACTATGCACACAAAAGGCGAAAACGGGACTTTAGGATAACTTTAGCTCTCTGCAAAAAGGGCTCGATTTTGAAAATTTCCTGCCTCTGTGCAGGATTGCATTGTGACGGTCTGAAAGCCCTTACACAATGCGATCCTGCTGGGGGAAATTCCCCCAAGCCCCCTTTTTCCTGTCCAATTTTTATCATCTTTTTGTTACCATTTCCGTTCTTTTTCCCGGTTATTTTCTTTAACTTTTTGAAGCAATTCCAGGCGTTTTTGAAGCGTTGGATTTTGCTCTAATTGGATTAGAATTTCCATATCATATCCCAATGACTTAAACCTGAATTTCCGCTTGCCCTGAATACCTGTAATTTTTCCGTTTCGTTGGTATAGGTTGATATTTTTTTCTTCCAATTTTTGATAAAAATCCTGCTGAGATTTTGCGGTTTTGAAAATTTCTTCCAATAGCCTTAGGAGTTGTTGCTTTTCACTTATCTGTCCATTGGCTTCTAATATCTTTTCCGGCTCTTTTTTTTGCTCTTTCTTTTGAAACATTGATTTTTCGTGGGTGATTTTGGAAAGTGTTAACTCCGGAAAAACTTCCTGCTGAAACTTCTCCATTGGTATTTTTACTTTTTGCTTAAAGTCATCTTTGGAAATACGGATGGATTTCCATGTTTTGTATTCTATACCGCTGAAAACAATGTGTAAATCCTCCCCTAAATGGCGGGGATGAACTTCCTTTCAGTTCACAGGTTATTGTTTTTAATCAAACAGATAGCCAAACAGAAAATAACATATTTTCCTTTAATCAAGAGGTTATAAATTCTTTTGACCCAAATGACAAAACCTGTCTTCAAGGAGAACAAGTATTGGTTGAACAGGTTGGTGAATTTGCCCATTATCTCATAAGATTTGAAAATACAGGAACTGCTTCTGCTATGAACATTGTAGTTAAAGATGAAATTGATATAAGTAAATTTGATATTTTCTCACTTACTCCAATTAGTTCAAGCCATGATTATTATGCGAAAATTGATGGCAACAAAGTCGAATTCATTTTTGAAAATATTCAGCTGCCCTTTGATGATGAAAATAATGATGGTTATGTGTTATTTAAAATAAAAACCAAATCAGATTTACAGATTGGAGATACATTCAGCAATAAAGCTTCAATTTATTTTGATTACAATGCTCCAATAGTCACAAATAATTATGTGACAACAATTATTGAAAATATGGATTTGAATGAGGTAAACAATAAATTAGAATTACAGATTTACCCTAATCCTACAAATGATGTAGTTCAAATTAAATCAAAAATGGATGTTCTTAGTGTTGAAATATTTGACACTACAGGAAAACTTATTAAAACAAGTCTTGTTAAAAATCAATCCATTTCTATAAAAGGATTAGAAAAAGGAATCTACTTATTGAAGTTGAATTTTTCTGATAACACAGCAGTTACCAAAAAGTTAATTAAGAAATAACAGCACACAAGTGCATAAGAAAAATGAGCTCAAATAGTAATATTTGGGTTCATTCTTTTTTAGTAGGAAGTAGGTATACTTTATGAATTTAGTCCTTAAAATAATGACAGAAAGACTTAATGTATCCTGATAATTCCAACTCTGTTGAATAAAAGAATAACAGGATAAATGGGGTCAATTTCATACCATTTTTTACCAAAATTCAATGAAGATGGATGTTTATGATGATTGTTATGAAAGGATTCTCCAAGCATAACCATATCCATGAACCAAAGATTGTGAGAAGTATTTTTCAAGCGGAAGTTTATATAACCGTATTTATGGGCAAACCAATTGACCAGTGCTCCGTGAAAAGCGCCCATCATAACAATAATGGGCAGCAACAGGTACCACCAAAAGGAAGTAGCAAACATTATGAAAAATGTAAGATAAATTCCTACCCAAATTATTCTTGACAATGTGGAATTTCCCAATTTGTCAATCATCTTCCATTCAGGAAGATTTTTACTGAAACGTTCTTCCACTTCCACATTGTTTTTCACAATGCCTGAATATATGTTACGGGTACGCCACATCATTCGGAATATATTGGATGAAAAATTAGGGGAATGCGGATCTTTCTCAGTGTCGGTATAAGCATGGTGCATACGATGCATAATCCCATAAGCGCGAGGGCTCATATAGGAAGAACCTTGTGTGAAATAAGCAAAAAGAAAAAAGAATTTTTCCCAAAACGGACTCATTTTAAACGCGCCATGCGCTGCATACCTGTGTTGGAAAAATGTTTGTGTAAACAGAGAGGTGTACCATAGTACTACAAAAAAAATGAGAATGATCATTATAACTAATTTTAGGGTTCTTAAAAATGAAGAATGCAGAAAATAATTATAATAAACTCTCAAAAAATTAACCGGATAAGATAATAGGAAGCTGTATTCCTTACAAAGGAACGCTTTTTTCGTCGAAATTTACAGGTGTTGAGGTTAAATAAATACTAAAACTTTGAATTATAATATTTTAGAAATCAAAGATTTTCTAAATTTCCTTTTCGTTTTTGCTTCAGCTGTTTGTAGAAAGATAGGGAAAGTCCTGTAATTTTTTGAATTGATTAGATAGATGCGCTACACTGCTAAACTTAATTTGTAGGATATTTCTGTAAGATTTAACTCATCATAAAAAGCAATTCCTTTACTTTTTCAATTTTATGGATAATTATAAATTGTTGATTGGTAATCCCCTTCACTTCGGAAAAGGTATTGGCCAGGTAAGTATAGTCGTATCTTAATTTTTGACTGATATAATCGGAATAATTCTCCTTTGGAAACTCTTCGGAATAATGAATCATTTCCGTAATTACATTTTTTATTTTCTCAATCAGAATACTTTTTTTGTCATCCAGCAGCTCTAAACCTGATTTTAATAAATTCTCTTTGAGTAGTTCCAGTTATAAGGATAATTACCAAATTGATTATGAAGATCCGTTATCTTAAAATTTATAAGTTAATGCATTCACATTCATCCCTGCACCTACAGAGGCAAATAAAACTATATCTCCTTCCTTAATTTCATGAGATGACAGTTCTTTGTTTAAAATCATTGAAAGCAAAGACGGAATCGTCGCAACGCTGCTATTGCCCAATTTACTGATCACCATAGGCATGATTTCATTCGGCACACTTACATCATATAACTTATAAAAGCGATTCACAATTTCTTCATCCATTTTCCCATTTGCCTGATGAATGATAATTTTTGATAATTGTTCTATTTTATAACCACTGGCATCAAAACATTCTTTCATCGCATTGGGGACATTTAGGAGTGCAAATTCATATATCTTCCTCCCGTTCATTTTGATGTATTTTACATCGGGATTGTCTGTATTATATGATTTCCCAAAGTATAAATAATCTTTTTCCTTTAATGTAAAGGAAGCTGATAAATGAGATTGTATTCCAGCTTCATCAGCGCTGCTTTCCACAATTACGGCTCCCGCCCCATCAGCATAAATCATACTGTCTCTGTCATGAATATCTACTACTCTGGATAGCGTTTCAGCACCGATGATAAGACATCTTTTAGCAATTCCTGATTTAATGAATGAATTCGCCTGAATCAGGCCCTCAAGCCATCCGGGGCATCCAAAAATCAAATCATAAGCAATGCAGTAATTATTTTTGATTTTTAATTGGTGTTTAACGCGGGCAGCCAGGCTGGGAACAAAATCGGACTGTAC
>CAZKOC010000031.1:0-15983 GCA_964554275.1 uncultured Weeksellaceae bacterium | reverse complement strand
TACCCATTTTAGATAATTTTTTGTTTGAATTAGACGGAAGTAAATTGAAAATTACCGGATCCGATTTAGAAACAACAATTTCCACTACTGTTGAAGTAGAATCTTCTGATTCAGCACAAATTGCCGTTCCTTCAAAAATTTTGTCTGATACGCTGAAAACCTTTCCTGATCAACCACTGACTTTCATTCAAAAAGAAGATAATTTATTGGAAATCGTTTCTGAACAGGGAAATTATCAGATTGCAATGGAATCAGCGGAAGAATATCCACAGGCACCTGAAATTCAGGATGCGACTGCGTCTACATTACAGGCAGGGGTTTTATCAGAGGCTATTTCAAAAACGCTTTTTGCAACCGGGAATGATGAGCTTCGTCCTGTTATGACAGGAGTTTTTTTCCAGGCAGGGACTGACAGTTTCAAATTTGTCGCTACAGATGCGCACCGTTTGGTCAAATACACAAGAAAAGATTTGAAAGCAAATGATGCGGCGGAATACATTATGCCGAAAAAGCCATTGAATTTGTTAAAAAATATACTGGCTGGAAGCAATGAAGATGTAAATATAGAATATAACCAAACCAATACACGGTTTTCTTTTCAGAATATCGTTTTGACTTGCCGTTTGATTGACGGGAAATATCCAAATTACGAAGCGGTTATCCCGAAAGAAAATCCAAATGTATTGACTATCAACCGAAATATGTTCCTTACTTCTCTGAAAAGGGTTGCAATTTTCTCAAACAAAACAACCAATCAGGTACGTTTGAAATTGTCTGGAAGTTCATTGACTATCAATGCAGAAGATCTGGATTTTTCAAGCAAGGCAGAGGAAAGGCTTCCCTGCGATTACAATGGTGCCGATATGCAAATCGGATTTAATTCCAAATTCCTGATTGAAGTTTTGAATAATTTACAATCAGACGATATCACTTTGGAAATGTCCGAGCCAAGCCGTGCCGGTATCATAAAACCGGTTGACGGACTGGAAGAAGGAGAAGAAATCCTGATGCTCGTAATGCCGGTGATGCTAAACGCTTAATTTTCTCACTTAGTAAATTATAAAGTGTATAATTATAAAAGAATCTTGACAAACGGACTTTTAATAATTGTTACAATAATAGCATTAGCATTAATAGAATCAGAAAAATCAGAGTTTTTAACAGCATTAGGAATTGGATTAGCATTAATTGTTTTAGCTTTTATCTTTATCAAAGCTAAAAAGCTAAGAACCAATAAATAATTATTAATAAAATGAAAATATCACACAATTGGCTTTCATCATATATTAAAATAGATTTGGAAGTCCAGAAAATAGGCGAAATTCTAACTAATATAGGCTTGGAGGTCGAAGGAATTGAAACCGGCAAGTCCAACAATAATAACCTCGAAGGCGTTGTGGTCGGAAAAGTCATTTCCCTTGAAAAACATGCTAATGCGGACAAATTAAGAGTCGCTACCGTAGATGTCGGCAGTGGAGAAGAACTGCAAATTGTTTGCGGTGCACCCAATATTGCCGAAGAACAGAAAGTTGCTGTGGCAACTGTTGGAACCGAACTTACAGCAAAAGACGGAAAGTCATTTAAAATAAAAGAAGCCAAACTAAGAGGAGTCGATTCTTTCGGGATGATTTGTTCCGAAGCCGAATTAGGCATCAGTGATAACCATGATGGAATTTGGGTTTTAGAACCTTCTGTAAAAATCGGCACGCCTGTTTCAGATCTCATTAAAAAATCAGATTCAGACGTCATGTTTGAAATCGGACTGACTCCGAACCGGACTGATGCCATGAGTCATTTCGGTGTGGCAAGAGATTTAAACGCAGCAGTGAATATTCTGAAAATCAATGCTGAATTCACTAGTCCAAATACAGATGATTTTGAAGAATTAGCTAAAAACTCTAATAAAAGTCCTATTGAAATTGAAGTCAAAAATCCTGAATTGGCACCGCGCTATGCCGGAATTTGTCTGGAAAACATAACGGTGAAGCCTTCTCCTGAATGGATTCAGGACAGATTAAAAACTATTGGCCTGCAACCTATTAACAATGTAGTTGATATAACCAATTACATTTTACACGATCTCGGACAGCCTTTGCACGCTTTCGACGCGGAGAAAATTAATGGTAAAAAAATCATCGTTCAGACACTTCCGAAAGGAACAAAATTCAAAACTTTAGATAGTACTGAACGTGAGCTGACTGGTTCTGAATTAATGATCTGCGATGAAAAAGGCGGACTCTGCATGGCGGGGATTTATGGCGGAGTAGATTCGGGCGTAACCGAATCTACTAAAAGCGTTTTCCTCGAAAGTGCTTATTTTGAACCTGTAACAATCAGAAAAGCATCGAAATGCCATAATTTAAATACGGATTCTTCATTTCGTTTTGAAAGAGGCGTTGACCCGAATATGACCATTATCGCCCTGAAAAAAGCGGCTATTTTATTGACCCAATATGCCGATGCTAAGATTTCAGGAGAAATTCAGGATATTTATCCGAATCCGCTTCAGAATTTCAAAGTAGTTTTAAGATACCATAAAATCGACCAGCTTTTAGGAGAAAGAATCCACAGAGAACGGATTAAGAACATTTTGGAATTACTTGACATTAAAATCAATTCAGAGTCCAATGAAACTTTGGATGTTGAAATTCCTCCTTACAGGGCCGATGTCCAGAGGGAAGTTGATTTAATTGAAGAAATTCTGAGAATTTATGGTTATAACCAAATCAAAACCCCCGAAAAAATAACATTCTCAGTAGTAAAAAATGAAGCGATTGACCACCAGAAATTAGAAAATGCAGCAGCTAACTATTTGATTTCTTCAGGATTTCATGAGGCTATGAACAACTCACTGACCAAAAACGAATACCAGTCTGTTTATGGATTAGATGAAGAAAAAGGCGTAAAAATGCTTAATCCTCTGAGTGGAGATTTAGCGGTGATGCGTCAGTCCATGTTGTCCGGATTGTTGGAAAACACTGCTTACAACATCAACCGGAAAACTTCTGATATTAAATTGTTTGAAGTAGGTAAAACGTATGAAAAAAACAATGAAGGTTATTCAGAATCCTATCGCCTGGCTTTGTTGATTTCAGGAAATACTTCCCGTGAAAATTGGACGAAATCTTCTCAGAAAACGACTTTCTTTCACCTGAAAGGGACCGTGGAACAGCTTTTGAAAAAATTAAATTTAAATGATGTGAAGCAAAAGCCCGTTTCATTACCCAATTTTTCTGATGCAATTTCGTTAGAATTAAAAGGAAAAGATGTCGGAGTTATAGGGATCATTGATAAAAAACTCCTGAAAAAAACAGATATCGATCAAGATGTTTTCTATGCAGAATTAAATTGGGAAATGATTGTGGCGGCTGCCTCTGAACACAGATTACAATACAAAGAAATTTCAAAATTCCCTGCAGTGAAAAGGGACCTGGCTTTGCTTCTGGACAAAGAAATATCGTATGCAGATCTGTATGATTCCAGCTTGAATTTAAATTTAGATTTGTTGAAATCCGTTCAGCTGTTTGACGTGTATGAAGGAGAAAAGCTTCCTGAAGGAAAAAAATCCTACGCACTGAGCTTTATATTGCAGAATGAAGAAAAAACTTTGACAGATACTGAAATTGAAAAAATGATGAATGAATTAATTCGTAACTTTCAGAAAAATTTCAGCGCTGAATTAAGAAATTAAATCTTATCAAAATGAAAAAGTCAGTTATATATATCATTTTTGCCGGATTATTTATGATTTCCTGTAAAACATCTCCAGTTGCGGATTTCAACAAAGTGAAACAAATCATTGAGGCCAATACCTGGGTTTTGCAAGATGAAAATGGTTCTGCAAAAGGATTCAACGGGCAAGATGTTACAATGAAATTCCGTCAAGAAAACGGATTGCAGGCCAGCGGTTTTGCCGGATGTAATAATTATTTCACAAGCGTAAATTTACAACCCACCAGCATCAGTTTCAGTCAACCCGGTTCTACCCTTATGGCTTGTCCCGATATGGAAAATGAACAGGCATTTTTGGATTTATTGACGCAGGTAAATGGTTATGAAGTCGCCGGAAGCGAATTGCGCTTATTTCAAAATAAGATTTTGTTGTTGAGGTTTAGAACTCAATAAATTTTAAACTTTCAATTCCCTCACCTCCTCAATCAATTGATTTACAGCATCAATATTAGTTGCCCAGGAAGTAATCAAACGAATAGCCACTTTTTCGTCATCCACCTCTTTCCAATTATAAAATTCAAAATTCTCTGACAGCTTTTCTGCCTGTTTAGAAGTAAGGATCGGGAATATTTGGTTAGTATATGTTTCCGTTAAAAATTCGCAGCCAATTCCTGAAAATGCTGCTTTCATATTCATCGCTTGTTCATTTGCGTATGCAGCCAATTGTAAATATAAATTATCTTTCATTAGTTCCAGAAACTGAATTCCGAGCAATCTTCCTTTGGCGAGCATGGCACCTTTTTGTTTGATGTGGAATCCGAATTCGGTTTGTAAATCTTCATTGTTGATAATAATCGCTTCGCCTAAAAGTGCTCCATTTTTAGTTCCGCCTAAATAAAAAGCGTCTGTGAGTTTGGCTATGTTTTCCAAAAACAAATCATTGTCATAAGCCACCAAAGCATTGGCTAATCTCGCTCCATCCATAAAAAGATAGAGGTCATTTTCCTTACAAAATTCTGACAAGTCTTCTAACTCCTTTTTGGAATAAGTCGTTCCAATTTCTGTCGTATTTGATATGTAAACCAATTTAGGTTTGAGCTGATGCGGTTTATTTTGGTGGTTATCCAAAATCTGTTGGATGTGTTTTGGGTGCAGCTTTCCAACAAGTGTTTCAACTGCATGAATTTTGTGCCCGGTAAATTCAATTGCTCCGGCTTCATTGGTAAAAATATGCCCGGTATTTGCAGAAATTACACTTTCATGTGGTTTCAAAAAAGCAGAAATCACAATTAAATTGGCCTGCGTTCCGCCTGAAACAAAATGTACTTGAGCTTTTGGATTGCTAATTTTTTCTTTGATTATTTCTTCTGCGGTCAAACAATAGTCATCCAATCCGTAAGTATTTTGCTGGTCGAAATTGAACTGTACCAACGCTTTTAAAATGTTAGGATGACAACCTTCTGAATAATCGTTTTTAAAAGAATACTTCATGAAATCTAATATTTAAATAAAAATTAGACTATATTAATAATTAACTTCTTCAACTCCAACAGCTCTTAAAGGTAAAATAAGTTGAATATTTACGGGTTGCTTTTTCTTGCCTTTTGCTGGTTCAATTAATATTCCTTTCGCAGACATTCTTGTAGCAGTCCTCTCTAAACTTTTTTTGGCCATTCTATCGAATTCTGGATTTCCGTTAGTTAAAGGTGTTACTTGAACAATTCTTCCCGATTGGTTTATTTGAAAAAATAATTCCGTGCTGACTTTTTCAACTATAAATAAAGAAGAGCCTCGTTTTGATTGTTCAGATAAAGTGTCTGGCTGGAAATATCCGTCAGAATCATAACTCAGTACAGAATAAACATTTTCTGATAATTTTTCGATCAAACAAGCATTTAATTTTGATTTATTCCTTTTGAATTTCTCGCAACCAGGGAAAACAGCCATTGTTTTTACTTCATCTATTGAATAAACTACTGTGTCATAGTCTTGTGCCGAGCCTAAGTTTATTAAGAGAATTGACCATAACAATAATAACTTTTTCATTTTACTAAGTTAATGATAATTCCTCTCCCCAAAAATAGAGCTTCCCACACGAACCATATTACTTCCTTCTTCTATAGCAATTTTGTAGTCGCTGCTCATACCTATAGACAAAATTTTGAATTCTGAATTTTGAATTTTGAATGAATCAAATACGGATTTTAAATACTTGAATTCACTACGGATTTGGTTTTCGTCTTCTGTAAATGTTGCCATTCCCATCAAACCGATGATTTCTACATTTGAGAATTTGGTTTTGTAATCAGAAATGATTTGCTCGGCCAAAGAAGCCTCCATTCCAAATTTGGAATCTTCCTTCGCGATTTTAATTTGCAGCAAACATGGAATTATCCGGTTGTATTTTGCTGCCTGTTTATTGATTTCTTCCAATAAATCCAGATTATCAACACTGTGAATCAAGTGCACAAATTCAGCAATGTATTTGACTTTGTTCCGTTGCAAATGACCAATTAAATGCCAATGAATTTCTTTCGGCAAAACTTCATATTTCGTAACCAATTCCTGAACTTTGTTTTCACCAAACTCTAAATGCCCGGCATCATATAATTCCCGGATTGCTTCTGCCGGTTTGGTTTTGGAAACTGCAACTAGCGTTATGTTTTGCGGCAATTCATTTTGAATCCGGTTAAGATTTTCTACGATACTCATTCCTTAAAATCAAAAATAGTAAGCCCGCTTAAAGGTTTCGGCTCTATGTATGTGCTTTTCGGAGGCATTTGCAGACCTAAATCGGCTATTTTCTGGAGGTCTGTCGGGTTTACGGGATAAAAGAAAAACCCCGCTTTGAAATCTTCATTATCAACTTTTTCCTTCAATTTATTTATACCTTCTACATTCCCGGTTCCTCTTATGAAATCAAGTCTTTCATCATTTCTTGAATCATGAATATTTAAAATCGGTTTTAATATGAATTCTTCAAACAAATAGGTATCAAGCTCAGAAAGCCCTTTTTCTGTGAGGGCTTCTTTTTTTACAAACAATCCGTAGAATTTCCCATCCAGGTACATTCCGATATGGTGTTTTTTAGAAGGGAAAAATGAAGATTCGCCTCTCTCAACCATTTCAAATTTATCCTTTATCAATTCAATAAATTGTTCATTTCTGTGTCCGTTCAAATCTTTCAATAAACGATTATAATCCTTGATGATCAATTCCCTGTCCGAAACCAGCATGGCAAGAGTATAATTATATGGTTCAGAGCCTAAAGTGTTTTTTTGCTGATTGCGGATATTTTTTGTGTAAACGTAAGAGCTTTCCATTCTGTGGTGACCATCAGCAATATAAAGTGATTCATTTCTTTCGATAGAATCTTTGAACTGTTGAAGGTTCAATCTGTTTTCCACCTGCCACAATTGATGCAAATTATCTTCTTTATCTTTAAATGAAAAGGCGGGAAGCCGTTTCATTTCCACATCCATCAATAAATCAATCCTTTGATTGTGGTGGTAAGTCAATAAGACCGGTTCTGCATGAAAATGGACATTTTGCAAATAGTCAGCAAATAATTCAACCCGTCTGGTAAGCGTTTCCTCGTGCTTTTTAATCAATCCGTTTTCATAATCATCCATATGAACCAATCCAATAATTCCCCGAATGCGTTCTTTTGTGGGTTTACTGATCTGGTAAATATAAAAAGAAGCTTTATCGGTTTCCGATTGTTCACTTTGGACATAATTCTGGAAATTAGCCAATATTGCCTGATGGTTGGCTTTGGCTGATTCTCCTGGTTTTTCCCAGGTAGGTTTGATGATATGAAGAAATGAATGAGAATTTGAATTCAATTCATTTTCCAATTCATCCTGCTGATAAGCATCAACAGATTTAGTTGAAAAAAAGCCCGCAATCTCTTTTACGGGCCGAACTCCTTTAAAAGGTTTGAATTGCGGCATAGTGCAAATTTACGAAAATTTCTACACCGTTGCTTGTTTGTAGAACGTAGTGATCTGTTCTGCCAATTCTATCCCAATGCGTTCTTGTGCTTCTTCTGTACTTCCGGCCAGATGTGGTGACAATGAAAGTTTTTCATTCATCAGCAAACGTACGCTCGGTCTCGGTTCTTCTTCAAAAACGTCGAGTCCTGCTCCTGCCAGCTTACCTGAATTCAAAGCTTCCAATAAGGCTTCTTCATCAACAACACCTCCACGAGCCGTATTGATAATCATCGCTCCGTCTTTCATTTTTTCAATTTCAGCTACGCCGATCACATAATCATCCTGAGCAGGAATGTGTAATGTTATAATATCTGATTGTGTAATGACTTCTTCAAATGATTTGATGTCAAAATGGAACATCAGGCATTGTCCGTCAAAAAATTCAACAGGGACATCTGCCGTTTCGTACGTATGGTCGTAAGCCAGGACTTTCATTCCTGCGCCAATCGCATTTTTGGCAACTTCACGGCCGATTCTTCCGAACCCGATAATCCCAATCGTTTTCCCCCTTAATTCAAAAGCTTTTCCATAGGCTTTTTTCAATTGATTAAATTTGGTTTCACCTTCCAAAGGCATCGTACGGTTAGAACCGTGAAGGTTTCTGAAAAGCGAATAGACATGTGCCATCACCATTTCTGCTACCGAAGCGGAAGATGCCGCAGGCGTGTTTATTACCGAAATTCCTTTGGATCTTGCATATTCAACATCAATGTTGTCCATCCCTACCCCACCTCTGCCGATAATTTTCAAATTGGTAGCGTCAATCAAGTCCTCGCGAACCTTAGTTGCGCTTCTTACCAGAAGGACTTCAATGTTGTTTTCGTTAATGAAATTGGCTAATTGCTCCTGTGCGACAAATGTTGTGACAACCTCAAAACCTTCTCTTTCCAACATTATCTTTCCACCTAGTGAAATTCCGTCGTTTGCTAATATTTTCATGTTAATTTTATAGTTTTAATTTGTCATTCCGAGCAATGAGGAATCTGAGATTTTTCATTAATTCTTATACTTTTTTAATCTCAAATATTCAGAATGACAAAAGTTTGTTTATCCGAATTTTTGTTCAAATTGTTTCATTACGTCTACCAATACCTGAACGCTTTCAATTGGTAAGGCATTGTACATACTTGCCCGGTATCCGCCCACATCTCTGTGTCCATTCAAACTTGAAATTCCTGCTTCTTTCCACATTTTGTCAAATTCTGCTTTCAGGCTTTCGTCTTTCAATATGAAAGTCACATTCATTTCGGAACGATCTTCTATTTCCGCTGTTCCCAAGAACAATCCGTTCCGGTCAATTTCGGAATACATTAATTCGGCTTTTGCCTGATTTCTCTTTGTAATTTCAGGTACGCCGCCTAAATTTTTCAACCATTGCAGATTCAGCATCACTCCATATACCGCTAGAACCGGCCAGGTATTAAACGCGCTTCCTTTGTCTATATGTGTTTGGTAATTCAAATAATTAGGAATGTCTCTTCCGGTTTTCCCTAAAACTTCTTTGTTGATTATAGTTACCACACTTCCGGCAGGACCCATGTTTTTTTGTGCTCCCGCATAAATCACATCAAATTTAGAAACATCAACCGGCTTACTCAATATATCAGATGACATATCACATACCATCGGAACCGGGCTTTCGGGGAAGGATTTCATTTGCGTTCCGAAAATCGTATTATTGGAGGTACAATGATAATAATCCACATCAGAAGGAATCGCATATCCTTTTGGTACATAGTTGAAATTTTTATCTGCAGAAGAAGCTATAATCTGGATTTCGCCCATTCTCCTTGCTTCCTTGATGGCACTTTTCGCCCAAACCCCTGTTTCTGTATAAGCAGCTTTTCCTCCGTTTGCTTTCATCAGGTTGAAAGGAACCATCACAAATTGCAATGATGCTCCACCTTGAGTGAAAATCACTTCGTGGGTGTCAGGCACGTTCATCAAATCTTTCACAAGTTGAATTGCCGTATCGATCACTTCCTGAGCATCAGCTCTTCTGTGAGAGATCTCCATGATGGAAGAACCTGAATTGTTGAAATTTAAAACGGCCTGCGCCATTTTATCGAAAACTTCCTGCGGAAGGATGCAGGGACCTGCGCTGAAATTGTGGACTTTCATATTTATTTTGTTTGTTTCAAGTTTTTATTTTATCGTTTGTTGAATACGAAATTTAATTTTTGGTTTGTATAATTTTCAAATTGTCTGTCAGAAGATATTAGTACCATCTTTTCGGCAATTGCCTGAGATATGATGGCGTGGTCAAACGGATCATTATGTCCTTTTGTTATTTCCAATTTTGATAAGGCCGATAAGTGCTGCTTTGAAAAAGGAAGGATTTCTATGTAAAAATCATTTTCTATCGCTTTACAAATTTCAGTAGCTGATTTGTGTAAACTTGTCTGTATTTTGTTAATTCGGTAAAGTTGAAGAAGTTCAGCCATTGCGACAGAATTCGTGTACATTAAATTGGAGTGATCCCTTAAAATTTGTTGGATTTCATGAGAAATGCTACTCTCATCTCCTGAAATCAAAAACGCTAATATGTTGGTATCTAACAAATAGCGATTCATAACCTTATTTCAGTACAGCTCTCATATCCAAAATCTTCCCTGTACCGATGTGTTTTTGGAACGCCAACCAGGTTTTAGAAACTTTTTCGGGTTCTTTCTGAGCAACTTTTTTATCCGTTACTTTTTTTGAAGTTTTTTTATTTTTGGTTGTCATTTTACAACTTTTAATAGTCCTACAAAGATAAACAATATCTTCTTTGTTAATATTCTAAACTCAATTATTCCCCGTGCATAAATGCTTTTTTACTCAATAAACGTTCTTCGCTTTCTACATGGTCTTCGTCAGGGATGCAACAATCCACAGGGCAGACTGCCGCACACTGAGGCTCCTCATGAAAACCTTTACATTCGGTACATTTATCGGTAACTATAAAATAAACTTCATCACTAACGGGCTCCTGTGGTTCGTCAGCATCAAAAGTTTGTCCGTCTATATTGATGATTTTTCCGTGAAGTTCAGTTCCGTCTGCATATCTCCAGTCAACTGCCGCTTCATAAATTGCATTGTTTGGGCATTCAGGTTCACACGCTCCGCAATTGATACATTCATCAGTGATTATGATTGCCATTTCATTAAATTTTAATACGCTAAATTTGCAGCACAAAATTACCACATTTTTTTATAATTTATGTCAATTCCAAACCGTATTTCCGCAATTTATGATTTAGGTCAGTTTTTTTATTTCATCACTGAAAATGAACTCAATAAAAATTCAAATAAATCTAAATACGAATACTTAAAAGATGAGTTTTATGCTAAATTAAAATTAGCTGAAATTCAAAATCCATGGTTTACGCAGGGCAATTTGAATTTCTGTCTGGAACAATGGGGAAAACTTCTGAACGAAGAAAATCTCATAAACTGGATGCGGAATTATTCCGAGACGAAGGATCCAAAAAATGTAGGGATCATCATGGCAGGCAATATTCCTTTGGTCGGATTTCACGATTTGATTTCGGTTTTATTATCCGGACACAATGCCATTGTAAAAACCTCTTCTAAAGATGATGTTTTGATGAGTTTTGTCATTAAATATTTACAGGATTTCAATGAGGATTTAAAACATTCGATTCAAAAAGTAGAAAGACTACAAAATCATGATGCGGTCATTGCAACCGGCAGCAACAATACTGCACGCTATTTTGAATATTATTTCAAGGACTTACCAAATATCATTCGTAAAAACAGGACTTCTGTTGCAGTTTTGAATGGCAATGAATCCGCTGAGGATTTGCGAAAACTGGCAGAAGATATTTTTCGTTATTTTGGTTTGGGCTGCCGAAGTGTTACTAAATTATTTTTACCAAAAGGATTCAATACGGATTTGTTGTTTGAGTCTTTTTTCGAATGGAAAGAGGCCATCAATCATACCAAATATGCCAATAATTACGAGTATAACCGTGCAATTTACTTAATGGGAAGTGAGAAATTTTTAGATAATAATTTTGTCATGCTAAAGGAGTCAGGCGAATTATTCAGTCCGATTGGAGTTGTGAATTATAGTTTTTATGAGGATTTGAATGATGTAGAAAATGAATTAAGTCAAAATGAAGAAAAAATCCAGTGTATTGCCGGTACCGATTTTTCTGTACAATTCGGTGAAACCCAAAAACCTTCTTTAATGGATTATGCCGATGGCGTGGATGTGATGAGGTTTTTGGAAGAATTGTAAAATAATTCTAAGGTGGAAATTTCGATACGTACTATCTAATAATTTATATTTGCAACACAAAATTGAAAAGATGAAATATAAAAGAATACTACTGAAGTTAAGCGGAGAAGCGTTAATGGGTGACCGCCAATATGGAATTGATCCCGAACGTTTGAATGAATATGCAGAAGAAATCAAAACAGTAGTAGGTTTAGGCGTTGAAGTTGCAATTGTCATCGGTGGCGGAAATATCTTCCGCGGAGTTGCCGGAGCCGCAAACGGTATGGACAGAGTGCAAGGAGACTATATGGGAATGTTGGCAACCGTCATCAATTCTATGGCATTACAATCCGCACTGGAAGAAGCAGGCGTTTATACCCGGCTGCAAACGGCAATCAGAATGGAACAAATCGCCGAACCATTCATCAAACGTCGTGCAACACGTCATTTGGAAAAAGGAAGAGTTGTAATTTTCGGTGCTGGAACAGGAAACCCTTATTTCACAACCGATACCGCCGCTACTTTGCGGGCGATTGAAATCGATGCAGATGTAATTCTGAAAGGAACCCGTGTGGATGGGATTTATACGGCAGACCCAGAAAAAGATCCGAGTGCTACAAAATTTGACAAACTTACCTTTGACGAAGTTTATCAAAAAGGATTGAATGTGATGGACATGACAGCTTTTACGCTGAGCCAGGAAAACAATTTACCGATTATCGTTTTTGATATGAATACAAAAGGAAATCTGGAGAAATTGATAAAAGGCGAAAACATTGGAACTTTGGTCAATTAATTACATTGTCATTCCGAGAAACGAGGAATCCTTTTCTACTTTTATCAGATTCTTTCTTCGTCAGGGTGATAATCAAATTATGAATTTTGAATTTTAGGTTTTGAATTAATATATTCGCAAAGCGAAATTCAGACTTCGCAAAACGATTAAACTTAGAAAAATGGAAGAATTAGATTTAATACTGGAAGAAGCAAAAGACCAAATGCAAAAAGCTTTGGAACATCTGGAAAAAGAATTACTTAAATTACGTGCAGGGAAAGCAAGCCCGGCAATGCTTTCAACAGTGAGATTTGATTATTACGGAAATTCAACTCCCGTAAGCCAGGCAGCCAATATCAGTACACCCGATGCGAGAACTTTGACCGTTCAGCCGTGGGAAAAAAACCTGATTCCCGAAATTGAAAAGGCAATCATCAACGCAAATTTAGGTTTTGCACCTTCCAACAATGGTGATATGATCATCATAAGCATCCCGCCGGTAACGGAAGAACGCAGAAAAGAGTTGGTAAAACTGGCAAAAGCCGAAGCGGAAAACGCTAAGGTAAGCATCAGAAATGCACGTAAAGATGCCAATAATGACATCAAAAAAGCGGAAGATGCTTCTGAAGATCTGAAAAAATCTTATGAGGATAGAACACAGGGATTGACCGATAAATATGTAAAATCTACGGACGATATCCTGGCAGCGAAAGAAAAAGAAATTATGACGGTATAATTCGTCGTTTTAATTTATAACAAACGCTGTTCAATCTGAATGGCGTTTTTTGATTTGAATCTTAATCACCTAATTTCTTAATGTTTATTTTTAACCATTAAGGAATTAAGAACATTAAAAAATGAAAGAAAGAATTCCCCAATCCTGGTTCCAAAATAATGACGCACTATTCGTAGCAGAAAATCTATTGGGGAAAACTTTGGTACGTGATTTTGGAAACGGAGAAACTATTTGTTCAAAAATCATTGAAACCGAAGCCTACTTTGGTGAAGAAGACCTGGCTTGTCATGCAAGTAAAGGCCGGACACCACGCACGGAAATTATGTTCCGGGATGGAGGTAAGGTTTATGTTTACCTGATTTACGGAATGTATTGGATGCTGAATTTTGTAACCGGTGAAAAAAATCATCCGCAAGCCATTTTGATTCGGGGAATTGAAAATTGCATAGGTCCGGGAAGAGTTGGGAGATTACTTCAGCTGGACAAATCATTTTACGGAGAAGACTTGTCAATTTCCAACAGGTTATGGATAGAAGATTCACAAGCAAAAGGAAAAATTATTACTACGCCCCGGATCGGGATTGATTATGCCGGAGAAATCTGGAAAAACAAACCATGGCGGTTTGTACTTACTTAATAAATCTCGCATTCGATACCCGCTTTCTGAGCCAAATGAATTAAATCAGATTGATCCATACCCAAATGCAGCAGGTTTCCTTTTACAGTTTCAATCATTCCGGTATTCAAATACTGGTATTCAACCGTTAAGGAATCTTCCTGAAATTCAAGAATAAAATAAATGTCAACCACCGCTCTATTTAAATAATTCAAATCTCCTTTGACCGAATAAATAAAAGGATTTTCTTCATCAAGGTATTTGAGTTTCATAGAAATTTGACCATAATTATTTATTGCAAAAGGTTCAAGAATCTCAAAATTATAATCTAGAAATGGACTGATTACTCTCTCGGTCTTCTCATCATAATCTTCTGATTTCAAATCAGCTTGTCTGCGAATTTGATGAATCAATTCAATATTTTCATTTGCAGTTTTTACAAATTTTCTAAGTTTATTCTGGTCATATTGTGCATTTAAGCCGATACATGAAATCATAAACATCATGAAAGACAGGCATTTAAAAAGTCGAATC
Source organism: uncultured Weeksellaceae bacterium (assembly GCA_964554275.1). GTDB lineage: Bacteria > Bacteroidota > Bacteroidia > Flavobacteriales > Weeksellaceae > Moheibacter. The sequence continues at coordinate 1,430 of CAZKOC010000031.1, read as the reverse complement.
ATATAATAAAGATTTTAATTTAATACGAAAAAGCATCCGCGATATTATGAATGTTGGAAAATTAATCTGTAAATTAAAAAAACGATCGTTAACTTTGAATATAATTAAAAATAATCAGAAGGTGATGAACTTAAATTTTCTAAAAACTATTTTGATTTTTTTCCTGCTTATATCAGGATTTCACTCGAACGCGCAAGAAATGACGATCATCGAATGGGAACTTCCCAGAACAGCACGTGACTTTATTACTGTGAATTTTCCAGAACAAAAAATAAAAAGTGCCGTCAAAGAAGATAAACAGAAAATAAGAGAATATGAAGTCATGCTGGATAATAACGTAAAAATTGAGTTTGATGATCTTGGGTACTGGAAAGAAGTTGACGGAAAAAATTCTTCGATACCTACAAAATTTATCCCCATAAAAATAATGGAATATATAAATGACAAATATCCTTCAGAGAAAGTAAACAAAATCGAAAAAAATTCTACTCAATATGAAATTGAACTGATGAATGGAATTGAGTTGGAATTTAATTTAAAAGGAAAATTTTTAAGAATTGATAATGATTAAAAAAACGAAAACAAAAAAAATTCTGCAATTAGCAGAATTTTTTTGTTGTCATTTGTAAATATATAAACCTACTTTTAAGCTCGTCTAACATTTACTGCATTTTGACCTTTTTTCCCATCTTCTAAGTCGAAAGTAACTTCGTCGTTTTCACGAACTCTGTCAACTAATCCTGTAACATGGACAAAATACTCATTTCCTGACTCGTCATCTTTAATAAATCCATAACCTTTTGATTCATTGAAGAATTTGACAGTACCTTTATTCATTCTAAAAAATTTAAATTATTGGCAAATGTAGATATAATAAATGAACCCGACACTATCTCATATCAAATTTAGGTTAATTATCTACTTCTTTTACCCTTTGAACGTGCTGAAAATGAGGAACCAGACGATCGGGATTTCGATTTAAACGAATCGCCTCCACTTCTGCGGTTTCCGGAATTCGAACTTTTTCTGAATCCGCCTCCACCGCCTTTTCGGTCTCTGTTTCTATCACCTCCTCTTTCATTTCGGTCACCTCCCCTGCTCTCTTTCTTTTCGGGAGTTGAAACCTGAACTTCGATTTCACCATCATTTTTAAATGAATCTAAAATCAATTGCTCATGCTCGCTGTCCGCTTCGAAAAATGAGAAGTTTCTCAAAATTTCTATTTTCCCGATTTCTATATCACGTTTGCGGGTTTTTTCATTGATCAGTCCAATAAGGTTCGGAACTTTGATTTGTTGTTTCTGACCGATATTGATAAAAAATCTTGTAAATCCGCGAACATTTCCGTTCCGGCTGCCTCTTTCTTCTCTACCCGATTCCGAAACATTCAGGTCTTTTGCATTTTTATAATATTCAAGGAAATTGGTAAA
>CAZKOC010000030.1:14197-16021 GCA_964554275.1 uncultured Weeksellaceae bacterium | reverse complement strand
GGAAAATAAAATCAGAAGACCTTTCTTCATATTGGAAAAATGAATATGAAAAAGAACTTGTGAATAATCAAACTGTTAGAAATTATAGCTTAAATAAATTCTACTATAGGACAATTACCTTTCCAAATAATAGTCGGAAATTGGAAATTCAAATTGATTCTACAAAAAATGAGTTGAGAATTACTGATTCCGCAGATTAAAAAAACTACGGCTAACATCGTATTATTACAAGTCCATACATAGTACATTGATTTTCAGCATACTTACCTACATTTTCATTTCCTAAGTACAACATAAGTACAACTTTTTAAAACCTATCTACAAACCTGTATAAACCTGCTTTTTGCATTTGTGCTTGCCTATTCATTAACTGATATTCAGGCAGCTTTGAGCAATAATAATCCCTGCTTGCTTTGGCATATCCATTCTTTAAAAGCAATTCATTCAAACACTCCCTATTAGGCAGAATGATGTACCCTAATTGCCGTTTCCAATAATCCAACTCGTTTTTTACTTCTGTAAGGATTGTTACCCTTGTTCCGATGGGTGCAACCTGCAATAAAAATTCCCTGCTCATTAATCCATATTGAAGTAATAAAGCGGACGGAAGTCTGCTTTTTTCTTCGTCTTGTTTCATCTTTCTATTGATATGTACTTCGGGTGCATCTAAACCATAAAGACGGATTTCTTTACGCATTCGGGTGAACTCCTGCAATACATAAATGCTATCGGCATCTATAACTGCATCAATTTTATAGTGGGTTTCCACTCTGTACGGTGCTTTTGCTTTATATTGCATTGATTTACAACTATTTAAGTATTGTCTATGCTAATTTATTAAAAGAACTTTGTACCTGTTGCAACAAAGTATTTTTTAACTTTTAAATCTTTTAAAAATGGCAAGACAAAAAGGACTTATGAAGTATGTTGGCACGATTGGCGATGTGCGACACTTCAAAATAAAAGGTCAACAAGGATTTTTCGCCGGAATGGTAGGCGGACCAACTGCTGAACAGGTTAAAACTGCTCCCGAATTTGAGCGTACCCGTGAAAATATGAATGAATTTGGCGGTTGTGCAAGGGCTGGTAAATCCATTCGTACCGCTTTATCAGCGTTAATGTCGAAAATGGCAGATAATCAAGTAACAGGACGTTTGACTTCTATAATGAAAAAAATCAATCTTGAAGACGGTACAGAAGCAAGGGGATACAGAAAGGTTGAAATCTCTACACAAAGAAATTACTTACTCGGTTTTGAGTTTGATAAAAAACTTTCTTTGAATGGTGTGTTCAATGCTCCGTATGACGTTACCCATACCGTAGGTAGAGAAAGTTCTGATTTTACAATTACTGCATTTAATCCTGCCGACTTGGTTGCAGCTCCTTCAGGTTCTACCCACTTCCGTTTGATTAATGCAATGGCGGTAGTCGCTGATTTTTCATACAATGCCACTACCGGAACGTATGAACCTGATGACATCCTAAACAATGAATTGAGCATAATTGAATATTCTGCTTATATTCCGTTAAATGCAGCCTTTGCAGGAACTACCTTAACTGCTACGCTTCCGGGTGCTCCTGTACTTGGTGCGAATGTTACCGTTGTACAGTGCATCGGGATTGAGTTTTTCCAAGAGGTAAGCGGTAATTATTATTCGTTTGCATCGGGCAATTGTTTGAGAATTGAAGATGCGTTTTAAGCAAACAAAATCTAAAGCCTTCTTCATTCGGGAAGGCTTTTTTATTTAACCCTTAAAATTATACTTCAATGAAAACAAAAATAATAAGAGTTGCCGAAGGCAAACAAAGCACACTAAGCCAATT
>CAZKOC010000030.1:13030-14187 GCA_964554275.1 uncultured Weeksellaceae bacterium | reverse complement strand
GGAAACTATGCACTAAGGCTCAACACTTGGGGCGGTATGAATGCCGATTACAGACAAAAATTTCCTAATCTTCACAAAGGAATGATTGAGATAAACGGACTACCCAATTTCAGTTTTGTGTATATCCATATTGGCAACACATTCAAACAAACGGCAGGTTGTCCGTTGTGTGGTTTCGGTTTTGAAATGGTTGATGGCGATTATCAGGTAGTTCGCAGTAAAGATGCTTACCAAATGATTTATCCAAAGCTTGTAAACATTGCTAAAAGCAATGAAAATCAAATCAGCATTGAAAACAATTTCCAATTTTAAAAAAGCGGACTAATGGAAAATGCAATCACATTAAATGTTGTATTCGGTTCTATTATCAGTATGCTATTGGCGATTGTTGCCTATTTCATCAAACAGCTTCACTCCGATTTTAAGAAAATGGAAAAGGATTTAACTGAAGTAAAAACAATGGCATTACTGATTAAAACCGAATTTAAAAACAGCTATGACCTACTCAATCAAAAAGTAGATTATTTGGAACATCGTGTAAACATTATTGAACAAAATATTTTAAAAAATTTCAACAATGAAAAGCAATAGTTTAAACTTAGTAGAGCGTGTAAAAGCTCCAACCCCGAAATGGTTTAAAATCATTCGGACAATAGGCATCACATTGACCGCCGTAGGCGGTGCAATCTTAGCCGCTCCTGTGGCTATTCCTGCCACTATTGTAACCATTGCCGGTTACGCTATGTTGGGCGGAACTGTGGCAACTGCCATAGCACAAACCGCAATGCAGACCGATAATGACGAAGAAACAAAAGCTAATGAAAACTTTAATGAACCCTAAAAAGAGTAAGTAAAAAGTTTTTTAGTATTGGCTAAATTTTCAAATCCTGTCCTTTGGGCAGGATTTTTTATTGCTTACACCGCTTTGCACTCTATTTATAAATTGGTGCTTTCACATTGCCTTTATGTAGCTGACAAAGTGCCAATAACGGTCATTCAGTGGGAACGGTCAAGGCAAAAGAAAGTAGCCCGAAGGGCTACCTTTTTAAATGCCTTGCAATGTAGATGCGTTTCAGTTCTGAAATCAAAAGCAACTGCTCGTACATTGCCCTTTCTTTTTGCTCTAAGGCTTTAACCTTGCCTACATCTTTTTTAAA
>CAZKOC010000030.1:0-13020 GCA_964554275.1 uncultured Weeksellaceae bacterium | reverse complement strand
GATAAATGGAATGACCGAACCGACAAAAAATTGATGAAATGCTTTTGTTTTCCATAAACCAAACAATAAACTACGGTAAACGTCCATTTCCTGTGCATTACGGCAAGAAATCACAAAGGAATTAGGGCAAGGGGCATCCAACGGCTTACCACTGTTTAAACCTCTGGAAAGGGCGTAAAATTCAAAATCAGATTTTTGATTTTTCGGACTGTAGGTGTAAATTTTTGGAGTGTACATAATCCCGGCTTTAAAATTTTGCTCCGCCGAGATATTTTTAAAAGAAGAAAGAAAAAAAGGGAAAAAAAAGAAAAAAGAAAGCCGTTTGAAAGGCGGCGTGGCTAAAAAAGCAAAAGGAAACGGAATAAGTCCCGAAGGGTGAAAAAGGAAAAATTATTTTAATTTCTAATTAGTTTTTCCTTTTTCATTATGCCGTAGTCTTTTGTCTTTTTTTCGAGCGTGGGCATCAGCAAGCCGCCTACCTTTGCTGTCTTTTTTTTATTTATTGACCGGGTACGGATAACCTATTCTTCTTTTATTCAATGAAAATCATTCAACTATTTATCACTTCAATTTCAATAAAAATTCACTTCAGAATAGTTCAATTGAAAACGGAAATTTGTTTTTGAGCGTAGGCAACGGGGCAAACAATCCGCAGGGATAAAAAGGCATATCCAAAATTGTTAGCGGTGGGAAAAAGCAAGGGTATGCGGAACGCAATACGCTTGCTGTGCGGTGCTGAGGCGGGTGCAAATCAAGCGAAGTGTAATGCAATGGAAAAACGCTGTTTGCACCTGCCACAAGCACATTGGCAAACTACTACTTATGCCTTTTTATTCCCTGCACCGCTGAAATGGGTGGTGGGGAGCGTGGGAAAAAGCGTGTGCAAGGCGTTGGAAAGAAAAAATACGGCTTCCGATACCCGAAAAATATAAGCGTTGGGATTGTGCGTAGGGATATTTTTTCGGGGAGCGGACTATGGCATTGGCTATTTTACATAATGTTATTATAGGACATTTTTGCGTTGGCATAGTCGCCTATAAGCGTGGGGAAAATGTATTATAATGCCACATTATGTAACTTAGCTTCCGCCGATTTGCATACTGGCATAAGCGGAACGGTGGTGGTGGTTGGAGTGCAGTGTCTTTTTGCTTTGTTTTTTAGTATTGGTACAGCTCTTTGCCACCGCAGGAACGAGGATGGCAATGTGCTGTGGAGCGTTGGCAAAAACAACGCAAAAAGTATGACAGTTGCAAACGGCGGCAATGCCATAGAAGACAGACGAAGCGTTGGCTTTGTGCGGTTGGGTCTGGCTAAAGCCGTATTTTTTCTTGGCGTGGGCGTGGCGTTGATTGTGTACTTATACTAAAATCCTATACCTACATTTTTTCATGCTGCTGAAATTGGTAATCTTCGTTATCGAGAGTAAAATAACGACCAAACAAAGTATTTTGTATGCGTTGATGAAATGTACCTTGATCAACTGGTAATTCTATGCCATTCCACGTATCGCTTACATTGAATAATGCTGGATTAATTTCAAATATTTTCTCACTTCTTTTATTGTACAAATAACCTAGAAGATAATGTGGTAATAAACCTCCTTTTAAAGTAACTTCCTTTTGATAAGGAAAAAAGCTCTTTTCATAAACAGGTAAACCAATAGCTTCCATATTAACATTCCTCCTTAGAATTCTGGAATCGGGAACACTTAATACTCCTTCATATTTGTAAGGCACCCATCCAAAAATAATCAAAGGGTTTTCACTATCTTTTTCTTCTTTACTTGATGCAAATTTAGAAGCTTGCGAAAAATCAATACTTGTACTTAACATAAAAGAAGAAGCATAATATTCACTTTTGCTGATATGATGCAGTAACCCTAAGTAATAATCTCGGATAATAATCTGCTGTTTTGGAGTAAGATTGGATATAATGTCAATAAACCGATATTCATTGTAGTCATTACAGAAAAAATCAATAACTACTGATTCTCTTTTTCTAAAATCACCGACAAATTTTCTAGTTAATCCCAAAGGGAATTCTCTATTTAGCAAATTTGATAGCATTTTGAAAATGAGATTAAATACACTACTGTTTGCATCATCAATATTTATTTCGTTTACACCCGGCAGTCTTGTTAGAAACATATTAGCTTTTGCTCCTAAAATGAATAACGTATCTCGAAATCGTTCGTCAGAACTTTCTTTGTCTAATCCATAAATTGGGTACAGCTTTTCTTTTTTATCACCACGATATATAAACTTATCATTATTGCGATAAATCTTATTGATACAATTAAAAAAGTGAATTCTTTGTTCTTCGGATAGATCTCTTCCATTGGTCTTTAAAGTATAAGCGTAATAATTAGGAATCATATCTACCTTTTTCATGATAATTATTTTAAGTTATAGGCACTTGAAAGAAACATATTCAAATCCACAAACATCTCATCAATACTGTCGTGGACTTGCCAAATAGCGTCCGAATAATTATTCGAAATAGCATTAGGCTGTATTCCCAAATCCGCTAACGCTTTATGAAGTCTTGTTTTTGAATCATTAGTTTTATGAGCATCTAACTGTCTGATACTATTCACAGCTGATAACTCTACTAATGCGTTAAATTTTTTAATTTCTAAAACTCTTTCTACAAGGGTTTCTTTATTATCTACTGGATGTAAACCACTTTCGTCTGAAATTTTCAGATAAGCTATAATCAATTCAAGCAATTTTATACTTCTAAATTCTTTAGTTATTGAAATGGGAAATTCTAACATATTTACAATCTTGCGTAAAGGTTTTTCTTGAATATGTTCCCCTAACAAAATGTATAGCTTTTTACATCTGGATATAAATTGTTCTTTGGAAAAAGATTTTAAATCTACGTGTTGAGCAATAGCACTGAATTCGGGGAATTCTGACCATCCTGTATATTCAATATGTTCTTCATCTAAACCAATTAAGTCTTTTGCCGAATAATTAAGTTCGAATAAGTGATTAAATAAACCTGTAAATATTCGCCCAAACAAAAAGAACTTCCTAGTCAAACGTTCTGCTTTTTCAGCAATATTCTCTCCTTCAATAATCTCGGATGGGTGAATCGAAAATTTATTCCAGTAATCAATAACTGTATATCTATTACCCTCGTATAGCTTTTTGATGTCAATTTTAATAGCATTTTTTCCAATACGATCACAATGGGTCACTGCCCATTGATTTCTATAGCTTACGCTTCCGGACAAAGAATGAACTTCATAATCTTCGTCTGCTTCATATACTGCCAATACTTTATCCGAAACATATACATACTCAAAAGGCATTTCGTGTCTTGCTCGCCACTCTGTTACCAAGCCATCAATCCCTTTCCAATAATGCCCTGTAACTGTTTCTTCTTCCTGATTATTCCCACTATTTTCTAGTAAAACCTTGAAGCCATTTATTTCTAAGCGAGCTGTATCCTCTTTGTGGTCAAATCTGCTAAGCCTTATTTCGAACTGTTTAAATTCTTCCATAAAGTATTTTTTATTTTTAAGCAGTGTGGAGATTTCTTCGTCTATTACGATATCTCTTTTTATAGTAAATACCTGTATCGCAACTTTCTTTCTGAAAGCTAAATAAATCTCCAAATAATCCTTCTTGACTTTTACATAAGCTTCGGAATGTGTTGAAAAATCATATTCAGAAAGAGGTTTTATTTTTACTACATCATATTCAGGTTCTTTTAAATTATCCCATAAAATTTCATTGTCTAACAAACGTGGTGATAATTTAAAGGCACTTAAAAAGCCTTGGTCAATCATGAAGGTGGTGTGATTACCTGAGCACCAAGAAACAACCAAAGGTTCTGCTTTACTTAATCCTGAAGATTTTGAAAGATATAATGAGAATGAGGGTTTGTATTCATAATCTTCTCTATAGTATGCTCCAGACAGATTTACATAAGGATTTACATGTGATGATTTTATTTTACTAATTAGACTTGGTGAAACTAAAGCAGTATTGATATCAATGGTTTCATTCAATCCATTCTTATCAATTGTTTTTAGTTCAGCAACGGTAATATGCTCTCCATCTGTTTGAATGTCCAACAGATTGCCTATTAGTTTTGATATGATTTGATTTTTTTCCACTTAAAAATTATAGAACATTATATTTTATACAATTACACAAAATTTGCATCATCAAAATATTTGTCAATAATATATCTCGCCAATCCTGCATATTCTTGATCAGTATCTTTAAACTTTTTCAATATTGACATTTCATCTCGCATAATACCTTCAAACCAAACTTTTTCTTCGTCCGAATTATTCATGTATCTGTTATAGTTAGCTATAGCTATTTCTACTCTACGAATTTGAGCCTTAATTTGTATAATTTTTTCTTCACGAGCTATTGTTAATGGTAATCGATGTAATGCATATGTAATGATTGATTTTTGGGCTTTTCTTTCTTCAAAAGGTGTCAAACCATCATTTGAAATAATAGCACCATCATCATCAAATTTGAAATATTTCTCAACATTATCATCCTTACATGGATTAAGCAATAGTCTTACAGACTCTTCTAAATCAAAGGCTTGTCTATATGTTACGCTATCTGTAAAATAAATAATTCCGTGAGTTTATTTTAAACGATGCGTTTCTGTTTCTAATGGAAATTGGTCAAGTTTACCAAAAACGGCTTCTTCGATATTATTTCCATTTCTGAATTCATGAGTATTTGTTTGATTACAGAAAGGACACGCAAACAATAAATTTTCCCATTCTGAAGCTAACCAAAAATAACCTGGTCTGGAAGGATTGGCATTCTGAATTTTTCCTTTGGGTCTGAAATGCTCTATATCTCCATTATAAATTGCTGTTATTTTACTCTCACAATAAGCACACTTTCCATTAAACATCTTTAAAAGTATCTTCCTTACACTTTTATCTGAATAAATTGAATACCCTTGTTGGATTCTTAATCCATTTGCTCCAGTTTTTTTGTATTTTACTGGATGATTAGCAATATCCCGATAATATTCGATTGCGTCTCTTGTTTCCCATTCACCAGAACTTTGAGGAGTTGAACTTATTTTAAGTATGTCTGGACAATCAGATCTTTTAACATTAATCATCTGTATTAAGATTTAGATTTTTCCACACTTCTTTTACTCTTTTCACAGCTTCCTCTTTTAAACTATTTCGGTCAAAAGTATTCTTATTAAATGCTACTTTTTCTGCTAATAACCTATCTATAACTGTGTACATTAACTCTTCTCTCAAAGAAGCTCCTAGTTGTTTCTTATTTCTAAGAAAATCTTTCAATTCATCAATTTCTGTTCTTTCACTTGGTGTAATACCATTATTTTTAGCCAACAGCTCATAATACCGATTAAACTTCGCTTCTATCTCGGGATCGACAAGACTGCTTAATCCAAAAAATTCAGATGCTAAGATTTGATCTACCCTTAAGGAAGCAGGGTCGGGTAATTCTGTATTAGAAATAACTAGATTGTCTATATTTCTAAGCAACAATATTTCTTTCCTCTCTGCTCCTCTTAAACAGAGTGGGTGGTGTGTAGAAATAATAAAGTTGATATTAGGAAACACTTCTCTCAGCTGTCTAACAATCCTCATTTGCCACCTTGGGTGTAACTGATTGCCTAATTCATCAATTAACACAATTCCTGACATTACTTTCATATCGGATTGTGCATCAGAAAGTTTCATCATTATATCAATAGCTAGAGTAATGGTACTTTTATAACCATCACTTAATTCTGCAAATAGTGTTTCAGAATTACCAAGAACGATTTCTCCATTCTTTATGGAAAGATTAGTGTCTGATTTATCGTGTGGTAATAATTGCTTTATAGAAATAGCTATACGATCAAAAAAATCAACATCATTTCTATGTATTGATCTCAACCATTTAGTTACATCATTTAATGCTTTAGTTGGCTTGAATAGATTTTGATAGCTTATTTTTGAAGTATCTTTTGGTGAACTACTTTCAATCTCATCAACTGAAAGCCGCAATGAACCATAACCAATTAAGTAGGAATTAAAACTACCTGATTGCTCTACCGTACCAGTTTTACGTACCAGTTTAGTGTAGATAATATTTTCGTTGTTTCTTTCTTTGATTGTAATTTCGGCAGTTCGTTTACCTTTCTTAATCAATGATGGAATTAATGGTTCAATGAGATTTCTTTCTAATTTTAAACCAACTGCAATCGCTTGAAGAATTGAACTTTTTCCTACTCCATTTTCTCCAAGTAAAAACAACCAAGATTTTTTGTTTAACTCGTCTTCTTTAAAATCAATTGTTAAATCATCAATGGATTTGAAATTTTTGATATGAATGTATTCTATTGGAAAATAGTCATTCGTTAAAATATATTTGTTGTCAATGCTATATTCTTCCTCAATTTGAATCGTATCTTTTATTAACGGAGAAATGTATTGACTAAGTGATTTATTATAAATTGTCTTATTGCTTTGATTTTGTAAGTGTATTTTACCAAATAAAATGTGTGGCTGGTTAGTATCTTCATCTTGCTCTAAAAAATTGAACAAAAAAGTAAAATCATTTGGACCTAAACTCTTTATTTCACCGTTGCTTTCTAGGAGTAGTGAATCAATTTTATTTTTTATTTTTTCTCGTTCTATTAATAGATTTTCCCGATTTAGCCTCAATAAGTCAATAGTTTGTTTTCCTTTAGCTGTACGACCTACAAAATGACTATCCTCATTAATTGTTATGTGCTCTTCGGGATTATCTTCAAATGGATTCAATAATAGTGGAATTTCCTTATTCTGATTAGGTTTATTATTTATCATCCGTTCTCCCTCAATCGGAAAGTAATTAGCCTTGTATTGATTACATTCTTTACAACAATAAATCAGATTATCCCATTCAAATGTTAGCCACCAGTATAAGTCCTGATGAAATTCATTTTTATCCCTTACTCCATTATTAGGTCTATATCTATCAACAGTCCCTAATTCTGGGTAACGTATTGTAATTTCGCAATAACCACACTTTCCGTGAAACACTTCATGTAGATATCCTTTAAGCTCTTTATCTATTTCTGCATTAAAAGGCCAATCGTAACGTTTTTGGCTTCTGTTCTTAGATGCGAAAAATTCTTCCATTTTTTCAATGGCTAAATCAACTGTTGAAGAATTTAGAAAGTTAGGAGCTTTTTGTTTTTCTATTTTAATCATCTTCCCATAGATTTTTTAGCAAACCGTTCCAGTATATTAGAACTAGGATGGTTGGTTAGTGAAATTAATTTATTGGCAACAGCAACAGGAATCAATGCATTCTCGTATATATCACATCGTAGTTTATCAATATTCATGAGTATTTCCTGAATATTCTTAAAATCAGTAAGCTCGGGTTGGTTATAGTATGTTATATGATTTTCAACCGGTAGTGTCAGGACATATACTCTTTCATCGAAAGATTTATAAATAAACTTTCCACTATAATATGATGTACTGCCGTATTGCTGTTCTTTATGATTACCTACCTGTATATAGGTATATATATGCTCGTTATTTAATAGAAAAACCTGACCAGGATTTAGTTTATCTTTAATTTGTCTTGCATGATCTACAAAGGCTCCAGACGTTTCAACTCCAACCAAATTAATCTTATTGTTTTGGTTTAGATAAGTTAGCAAAGCCTGCATTGGCTTATGCATATTAGCCGTTTCTCCACCAAAACTTAAAGGACCATCTTTTACAAATAAAAAACGATCTACCAAACCATGTTGAATTTCCATTAAGCTTTTGATAGTATGAATCGTAAAGAAACTCTCTGTAACGCTTTCCAGATAAGTAATAATTCCAGACGCTCCAGCATCATTATCAACTTTCTCAAATAATCTGAATACATCAGTAATAAATATTTCCTTATAGCACTTATCGTATGTACATGTCCATGAGTAATTTTTAAAGTCTATTTTGTCTTTCTCTAAAACAATGTTATTAGTTCCACAATGAGGACACTGAGAAAGTTTATAGTTGCTTTTGGTTGAAGTTGGATTATATTGCTCAAATATGAACCAATATAATGTTGCTAGAATTGATGTTTTACCAGAATGTTCTTTTTTGAAAAACTCGTGAATGGCTTCTCTAACTGTTGTTCTAAAATTAATATTTTTTTTAAGAGCTACATTCTTTGTAGGTAATACAAATTTTTCACGTTCTATCTTCTTTAGTTTATTTATATCAGACGGTGATACAAATGGTTTCTTTTCCATTTCATCCAAGTCAGCACTTTTAATAAGCAATGAGCCAAATTGAAAAAATGTTATCAGGGAAGAGGGAAAGGTTTTTTTTACTGGAATAGTTGTGCTTTCGCCATCAACAGCAACTATAAATTCAATAGTGTTTTCCTCTGGATATACAATATCATACTTAAGAGCATCATTCAATTCTACATCTTCCGCCTCAACAGGAATTTCACAGTTGTTTAAATACTGTTTTACTTCCTCATCGTTAATAATGTAACTATGAGAAATTCGGCTACCTCGTTCGAAACTATTATTTGTGTATTCGCTTGACATATTCCTTATTTAAAAAGTCCAATTTGTACAGGAACCACAAAAGGATTGGAATAAGTTTTCATTCGAACAAATCCTTTGTCATTCTTTGCACTAAATTTAATCAAAGCGTCTGCAAAATCACTAAAGTCATAGAATTTACGTAGTTCTTTTACTTCATCTTCATTGTTTAAGTGGGCTATAAACCAATTCTGTGTATTTTTCAGAATGTTTGAGCTGATTGAACTAACTTCTTGTGTTGCGTACACCATTCCCAAGTTAAGTTTAGCTCCTTCCTTGGCTATTCTATTATAAATTTGACTTAAATCTTTATCATCTTTTTTGGGAAAAAGGTTATGTGCTTCTTCAAAGTAAAACTGTATAAAATTATTAGGCTTAGCATCGATGAAATTGCTCATTGATGAGTTAAAAATTGCTCTACAAATCTTTTCAGAATAAAGATTCTGAATTTCAGGATCACCTTGAGATAAATCGACAATTACAATCTTGCCTTCTTTAACTAGCTTGCAAATATTATCTTCAAACAAATATGTATTAGAAGTTGTATGATATTTTATCAGTGGGCGTAATTTTATAAAACTATTTACAGGACCTCTTTCTCCTGGACTTCTATACTGTGTTAAAAACCTTAAAATGGCTTTTAAGTCATTATCTGCCCATTGTTTTCCATTTTTGGGTTCATAATTTTTTAAATACTCCCATTCATCATAATTTTTCCATACCTGAGTAAACCAAGTAATTGCTTCATCATATGTTATTCCATTTTTAGGATCAATACCTCCTTCCTTAACCAATCCATTAATATCTTTATGACCATCAAAAAAAAGTTTATTATTTGTTGGTTTAATAAACCCTGCCAAACTTAAACAGCATTTGTAAGCGGCTAACTTTCTATCATACCTGATTTTTTCTCCTCCTTTTAAATCTCCATTTTTTTCTAGACTAACTCCTAAGAAATCTTCAACATAATCAGATTGTTTTCCAAATTGCTTAAAATATCCACGCATTAGTTCTTGCCCAGCTGGAATATCTTTATAGAAATTAATCTTTAACACTTCAAATCCAGTCTTTTCTAGCACACTATATCTAGTAACATCATTTTCATATTTCTCGAAAATTGCAGTTCCATCCTGTAGATTTTTATTTGCATATTCACCATTAATGTCAAAAATGATTTGACCTACTTTCGCTTTAGGAATTTCATTTTCATTATATGGGTTAATATCTTCTTGAAAACTACTTGTTGAAGTACTAGCTTTCGCTTTACTTGAAAGTTCTTGGGTAGCCTCGATTAATTTTTTTACTGTGTTTGATTTACCAGTTCTGGTCATACCAAACAATGCAGTTCTTTTTCCCAATATATCTTTCGTGTGCATATATACTTTTTCATCTGTACCTGCACTTTCGGAATAATTCTTTCTGCTTGAACTATAGCGAACTGTTCCTATTTGAAAATTAGAATCTGGTTTTAACGGACCATCATTATCCCTAAGATTTACAATATATTGAAGATATTGACCTGACGGTTTATAAACTTTGTATAAATGTGGAGAATAAAAATTTTCGACATCCGCACCAAACTCTACTTTCCCATCTTTTGTCTTATAAAATGTACCAAGAATAGAACATTCCATACCTGAGCAACTAAATTCAAACCTAGTAAATTGATCAATTTGTCTGTTACTACCAGCTGTTTTGAGTTCTTCTTTAAAATATTCTATCCTAGAACTAATTACGCTATTATCACTTGGGATAGGGCAAGGTCTTAATGCTCTTAATAGTAATGCTTCATATACAATTTCTTCACCAAAATCATTTTCATAAAACGCTAACAAAAAACAACCTTGCGCAATACCTCCTACTTTGTATTTCCAGTCATCACATGTTAAAAGACTAGTTTTATTGTAATCAATTTTGAATGGATTGCCAACAAAGTTTTCTTGATTCTTAACAATTTCAAAAACATCAACTTTTGCAATATTTTCAAGTTCAGTTCTAAGATTATTCATAATTTAATAGTTTCCCTTTGGTTATATTGGTTTTAATGGTGATTCTAAATTTGGTTCACTGAATCTAATTTCTGCTTGTTTAACATAATCTTCTTTTACTTCAAAAGATACCCATTTCCTATTTAATTTTTCAGCACAGTATCCTGTTGTATTACTTCCTGAAAATGGATCTAGTACTAAATCTCCTTCATCTGTTAAAAATTGAATAAAGAAATTTACCAATCCACCTGACATGCGAGCTGGGTGTGGTGTGATATCTTTCTCTCTACAAGTTTTCAGAAAATAATCATTGGAATTGGTATTAGAAAAACTTAATACACTATGGGGTAATCTTACGTCTCGTTTTTCATCAATAGCTTCCATCTCAAAAAAGTTATGAGCGATACTTCCTCCATTGTCTTTGAGAAATCCACCTTCGCTTATTTGGTGTTCTGATGGTCGTTTTCCCGAATTATATGATTGTCGTTTCAGTAGTTGCTCCATACTTTTACTGTAGGGACGTAAGACTTTGCTATTATCGGCTTTAGGAAAATCGTTTTTAGCAATCCACCAAACATGAGTATAACTATCCACTGTTCGTAATCTATTTACGGTTACCCATTGAGCTGGCGAAGGAAGTTTAGAAGGGTTATAACAGATAAATTCTTGAATTAATCTTAGGTTAGCTTCAGGATGTTTAACCATTCCTAAAAGGCATTCTAAATGCAATAGGGATTGAACTGGCCTTTCTGGTTCCCATGCATTTCCAATTTCTATAACTAGCGACCCATCATCAGCCAAAAGGTCAGAAAATATTGGAGCTAATTTTATAAACCAATCCTTGTATTCTTCTCCTTTCTCATTTCCATATTGCTTTTTATTATTCAAAGGAAATGGTGGTGAAGTTACAATCAGATTTACCTTACCTTTTAACTCGGAAAGTTCTTTATCATTTTGGAGTAGCTCTATAGAATTGCCCTGTACGAGCATACCTCTTTTTGATTTATACACCTGATTATTAACCTCTTTATTTTTATTTAAATGTGCCTTCATTGGTAATTACAATTTACTTTTAATTACTGTATCGTACTTATTTATAAAATTGGTTTTTAATGTTTTTTCGGATACTGCTTAATTTGTTTTTTCTTAGTTCATGTTGTGGAATTCAACAACTCTTTTATATCAATTTCCAGCAGTCTAGCAATTTCAAATAAAGTGTGTAAGCTAGGTTGAACATCATTTGTACACCACCTAGAAACTGTAGCTTCATTTTTGCCCATCTGCTCTGCGAGCCATTTACTACTAAGGTTTTTCTCAACTAATACGACTTTTATTCTATTTATTGCTTTTTCCATCATATAAATTGCATATCATGTAAAGATATTGATTTTTTCTAGCTACCAAATATTGATAGAAATATTATTTTGATTTTTCATCAATTCACTTAATAACCAAAAGATAAGTAGGATAACCTCATTTCCTGAAAAAGATTTTTTGTTATTCCGAAGGAATACAAAAACAGATTTATCGGGATGTATTGGTATAAATGAGTAAAGGGTTAAGATTAGTTTGCTTTGATTGTGTTTGTTTTGGCTTGAATTTTTTCAGAAGGAAAAAATGAAAAATGTTTGTGGCGAAAAATGCTTATCCTACTTATCCACTCAAATAAACGTAAACCAATGCAATCTGTACCGTTACGGATTATCAAACGAAATGCTTGATTGTTCAGGTGGTTTGGGTGGTGGTTCTTTTTCTTTGTTCTTGTTTTCAACTTCTTCCCAAGTGAGTTCTTTTACTGCGTACACATAGCCGTTCTTCTTGGATAATCGCAAGTAACCGTATTTCTTTAATGCTTTTCCTAATTTCATTACCGTTCCGTCTGTTACATTAAGTTTGGCTTTGTCGGCTAATTTGGCTGCGATTTGTGTGGTGTTCAGAAAATTATTGGCAGTTTCTCTGTCGGCTATATCAAACCAGGTTAATAACAATTCTTCTTCCGGGCTTCGTATCTGGTATTGTTCGTTGTTCAGATCTATTTCTTTGATTTCTTCCTGATTGAACCAATAACGGAAACCGTTTTTATACAATTCAATTGCCTGTGCATAGACCATATTGATGTCGATGTTATGGGTGTATTCGATATGTTCTACTTCAAAACATAAAAATCTGCGTGAACCAGTAGTGTCATTTAGAAATTGAGCGGTGTTTACACTGCCTGCAAACGATGCCCTGCGTGGCAGGGTTTCGTTGTTATGTCCGTATGCTTTACGCATACGGATATGTGTTTTCGTGATAAGCTCTTTTAGTGTTCCTATCTCTGTACGGTTTAGGTTTTCGAGTTCGTCCAAATTGATAAGCATACATTCCGCTAAATGTATCAAGGTATCTTTATTGTTGGGGTTGATTGTTCCCGAAAACGTGATTGTATTAGAATTAGATACCGCTGCAAGAAGACTTTCTTTAGGACACAAAC
>CAZKOC010000029.1:0-16201 GCA_964554275.1 uncultured Weeksellaceae bacterium | reverse complement strand
GGTAACCTGGCACAGGATGCGGAAAAAACTGAAGCTTAAGCCGTCAGCCAGCCCGGTAAATTTTCTCAAAAAATTCGAAAAAACAGCCATATCGTATTGAAAGTCAATTAAATGTAATGTAATGTTTTTGTAACGCTTTTAAAATTCATTTACAAATAATTATAAAGAAATTTGTTGGTAGCATATACTAAAATGAAACCAGATCAATTTATAATTCTTATCAGATGAAAAAAATAATTTTACTTCTCATTACCTGTTTCGGCTTTGCTGCTCCTTATATCTCCAATTTCTTTGAACCGGATATTTATTATGTAAATGACAATGGAACCGGTGACGGAAGCAGCTGGAACAATGCGTCCGGGGATTTACAAAGCATCATCAATGGAGCAGACAGTGGCGATGAAATCTGGGTTGCAGCCGGAATTTACCAACCGGCAAGCGGTCAAAGTTTCATAATGAAAGAAGGCGTAAAAATCTACGGTGGTTTTGCCGGAGATGAAGAAAATAGGGAGGAAAGAGATTGGCTCACCAACCTAACTACCCTGCAAGGCAATGACAGCAGTGTTATTTTTAATGACGATAACGGACTGACTGCCAACGCCATATTAGACGGATTTACCATTACCGGAGGCAGCAATATAGAGGAAGCAAACGGCGGCGGTATGTATAATTACCAAGCTTCGCCTACCGTTATCAACTGCATTTTTACAGGAAACTATGCCGATAATTTGGGTGGCGGTATATATAATGATAATGCCGGCCCTATTATAACCAACTGCACATTTACCTTCAATGAGGCGGGCAGCGGTGGTGGTCTTGGCAATATTACAGCTTCACCTGTTATTACCAACTGTACTTTTACAGAAAATATCGTTTCCAATTTTGGCGGCGGAATAGCCAATTCATATAATTCCGATGTCAGCATTACCGGTTGTACATTTACTGAAAATATGGCGGACAGCTGGGGTGGTGGTATCCATAATGAAGCCTCAGCTGTCATTATTACGAATTGTACTTTTTCTGCCAATATGGCTAACGGCGGCGGCGGTATTGGAAACTATAATCTGCCGGTTGCTTCTGTCACCATCACAGGTTGTTCTTTTACAAACAATACCGCTACCGAATTGGGAGGCGGTATAGCTAACTCGGAATCTTTGCCTGTCATTACCAACTGTGTTTTTAACGGAAATTATTCTGATTACAGGGGTGGTGGCATTGCCAATATAATGTCTTCTCCCGCCATATCCTATTGTAGTTTTACCGGCAACACGGCAGATTGGCAGGGTGGTGGTATATACAACGAAACAACGTCTTCGCCTGCCGTTATCAATAGCTTATTTACGGATAATACTGTAACAGAAGGTAATGGCGGTGCCATGTATAATTATGAGAATAGTAACCCCGTTATCACCAACTCTACGTTTGCCAAAAACGCGGTAGCGAGCGGCTACGAAGGTGGCGCCATGTATAATGACGAAAACAGTAACCCCGTTATCGCCAACGCTATAATCTATAACAACAATAGCGGCATTACCAACAATAACAGCACACCTGTGATCACCTACAGCTTAGTGCAGGGCATGGCAGGCGGCTCCGATGGCAATTTGAACGGTACGGTAGCTTATCCCGGTTTGTTTGCAGACATTACCAACGATGATTATCATTTAACGCCTGTAATAACCAATGTCGCTATAAATGCAGGCCATAACGGCAGCATACCGGAGGGCATTACGACCGACCTGGATGGCAACGCCCGTATAAAAGACGGTACAGTGGACCTGGGGGCTTACGAACTGACTGTTCATCTTCCTGCAAACTTTTATGTGGACAATGCACAAAACGGCGACGGGACTTCCTGGGCAAATGCTTTTCAAACCCTGCAGGCCGCTATTTCAGCAGCAGAAAACGGCGATTCCATTTTTGTGAAAAAGGGGGTTTATTTACTAAATAGTACCGTTACGCTCAAAAATGGTGTGAAGCTATATGGAAGTTTTGATGGAACTGAAACTTCATTATCCGAAAGAAACCTACTAATGGAACAAGAAGAAATGACCATTCTAGATGGTCAAAATCAAAGGCGAGTAATGATAGCGAATAATAATGGTGTAACTTCCTCCACCGAAGTAGATGGTTTAGTTATTCGCAATGGCCGTTTAAACGGTACTGCTGATTATGGTGCAGGAATTTGGATAAGATTGACTTCGCCAACGATAAGGAATTGTATCTTTTCTAACAATTGGAATATAGGCCCAGATCAGGCTAATGGTGGTGCCGTTAGGATATCAAATGGTTCTCCATCCTTTACGAATTGTATTTTTACAAAAAACCAATCAACGAACGGTGGTGCTGCAATGTACATTGGCAGTGATTCCAACTCAATAATTACCAATTGCCTATTTTCAGAAAATTCTTCCAATGGTGGTGGTGCCTTATTTATAATTAATTCAAATCCTACGATAGTAAACTCTACTCTTACAAATAACCATGCAAGCCATGACCAATCTGGAGGAGGAGGAATTTATATTGTTTCATCAAACGTTACGCTAAAAAACACTATCATTTTTGGAAACACTTCTGCTAATAGTTACAAAAATGTTCGTGTTTATAGCGGAACTTATACCCTTTTTCATAGTTTGCTGGAAGATTATTCAATCACCGAGAATGGCAATGTAGATGCAACGGGATTAACAATGAATAATTTATTCTATTTGACTCATGAAAATGATTTCAGGTTAAAACCGGTTTTAGTAAATCCGGCAATTAACGCCGGAGACAATTCCTCAATTCCGGAAGGAATCGAAACAGATTTACTTGGAAATGACAGAATCGTATTCGGCACAGTAGATTTGGGGGCGTATGAAGCAGCGATACCTGTCATTTATGTAGATGATGATAAGAACGGTGATGGCAGCAGTTGGGCCAATGCTTTTCATAAATTAGAAGATGCCTTGGCAGTAGCCCAAAGCGGTGATAATATTATTGTAGCCGCAGGTACCTACCAACCCGCAAGCGGGCAATATTTTACCATGAAGGAGGGCGTAAAAATATACGGTGGCTTTGCCGGGTACGAAACCTTTCCCAGAGACAGGGATTTAAGCGCCAACATAAGCATACTACAGGGCAACAACAACAGGGTTATCCGCAATGTGTTTACAGAAGACGCTCCCATGACCCAGGCAAGTGTATTGGACGGCTTTACTGTTATGGGCGGCAGCTTTGCAGCAGGCGGAGGCATGTATAATTCTTATGCTTCGCCTACGGTAGCCAACTGTATTTTTACGGCCAATGAAGCTACCGGTGTTACAGACGGCGGGGGCGGTATGTTTAACAACCACTATTCATCCCCGTTAATTATCAACTGTATTTTCAGCGATAACACATCTGCAAAAGGCGGGGGCGGTATGCAAAACGCCGACAACTCGTCGCCTATTATTACAAATTGTACCATTGCGGATAATACGGCAAACGGGATAGAATCCGGTGGCGGCATCTTCAACAACACTGCATCCCATCCTGTCATTACCAATACTATTGTTTTGGAAAACAATACCGGTATAGCCAATAACGCTTCCACACCTGTTATTAGCTATAGCTTGGTGCAGGGCATGGCAGGCGGCGCCAACGGCAATATGGATGGGACGGTAGCCTATCCTGGTTTATTTATAGATATTACCAATGATGATTATCATTTAACGCCTGTAACAACCAATGTCGCTATAAATACAGGCAATAATGCCAGCATCCCCGAAGGCATCACGACCGACCTGGACGGCAATTCCCGTATAAAAAAAGGCATAGTGGACCTGGGAGCTTATGAACTGACAGTTGACCTTCCCTTAAGCTTTTATGTGGACGATGACCAAAATGGCAACGGCCGCAGTTGGGCAAATGCTTTTCAAACATTGCAACAGGCTTTAGCCGTTGCTGAAAGCACTGATACCATTTTTGTAGCCGAAGGAACATATCAGCCTGCAAGCGGCGAATCTTTTGCCATGAAAGAAGGCGTGAAAATATTGGGCGGTTACCCCAACGGTGGTGGCGAAAGAGATTGGGCAACCCATGTAACGATACTGCAAGGCAACAGCGGCAGAGTCATCAGAAACAATGCCAATGGTTTGACCAACGCAGCTTTGTTAGATGGTTTTACCATTACAGGCGGCAGTTTTGCTGCGGGAGGGGGAATGTACAATAATGAAGCATCGCCCACTATCGCCAATTGTATTTTCACAGGCAATGCAGCCACGGGCAGCACAGACGGTGGCGGTGCGATGTTCAATAATCATAGCTCATCTCCCCTGATCGTAAATTGTATTTTTGACAGTAATTCAGCTACCGAAGGCGGAGGGGGAATACAAAATTCCGATGAATCTTCTCCTCTAATCCTGAATTCTTTATTTGAATCAAATGAAAGCGCTACCATGGGAGCTGCCATCTTCAATAAAGATTCGGATCCAATTATCATTAATTGTACAATCGTAGAAAACGAAGCCCCATTAGGAGCGGGAATTAGAAATTCCGGATCAAACCCTGTCATTCAAAACACTATAATCTTTGGCAATAATTCGGGAATTTCCAATTTAACATCGACTCCTCTTATTTCATATAGTTTAGTTCAGGGAAATTCTGATACGGCAAACGGAAACATTGATGCAACAGGACTAACAGAAGAAGACATTTTTACAGATGCTTCCAATAATAATTATACACCCGTTTACTCTGGCTCTGCTTACAATACGGGTAACAATTCGTTCTATACCAATAATGGCGGTAATTTGAATTTTGATTTAGACTTGGCGGGACTCCCAAGGTTATATGAAAGCAATATTGATTTAGGGGCTTACGAGGCCCAATCACTTTGCCCCTCATATACCAAATGGAACGGCTTTAGTTGGAGCAATGGTGAACCTGATTCAGATAAATTAGTCATAATTAATGGTGATTTAACTTTGAATGAAGACTTAACTGCCTGTGAGCTTATGGTCGCTGAAAACGGGAATTTGACCATTCCGGATGGATTCTCTTTCATTGTTAATAATAAAATTATCAATAATGCTGCAGCGGCTGATTTTGTGGTAGCCAATGATGGAAATTTAATCCAGAATGAAGACGTGGAAAACACAGGAGAAATTACTGTAATCCGCGAAAGTCAGCCGATGGTTAGGTTGGATTACACCATGTGGTCATCACCTGTTCTTGATCAAAACCTGTTTGGATTTTCACCTGAAACTGTCAATGGTGTTACAAATTATTCAGGTTTTACCGGAAGGATTTATATTTATGACGGAGCCGACGGATATCAAAACCCCGATCCGTTCAATGAATATACAACACTTGCCAGTGGTGTTGGTTATTTATTCCGTGCGCCAAATAATTGGACTCCAGATACTCCTGTTTCATACAATGGAGTATTTACGGGAGTCCCTTTCAACGGTAATTTGTCCGTCGGCACTCATATGGATAACTACACTTCAGTTGGAAACCCTTATCCCTCCAATATAAATACCAATAATTTCATTTCTGCAAATCCCGGAATTTCAACTCTTTATTTCTGGAACAACAACCATAGTGCAGGCAATAATTACGCGACTTGCGTTTTTAATAATTGTGTTGCTGCTACCGGAGGTGGAAATATACCCGATGGAATCATTACTGTTGGGCAGGGCTTCATTGTTTACACAACTTCAAATTCCGTAAACTTTAGCAATGATATGAGAATTAACAATGCAGGAGCATTCTTCAAAACAGATGAAACGGAAATACACAGAATCTGGCTGAATCTGAGCGATGATCAGGACCAGGGTTACAATCAAATTCTGGTTGGCTATATGACCGGAGCCACCAACAGCATCGACAATCAGATCGACGGAAAACTATTCGGTTATGAAGGTTCTGCATTATACAACATCATTGATGAAGATAAATTCGTGATCCAGGGACGTGCATTGCCATTTGAAGCTTCAGATGTGGTTCCGTTGGGATTCAGGGCAACTGAAGCACGTAAATTCATCATTTCGCTTGCCGATTTCGACGGATTGTTTACAGAGGGTGAAGTAACGGTTTACCTGAAAGACAACGAACTTAACATCACCCACAACCTGATGGAATCAGATTACACTTTTGAGGCAGCTGTGGGAGAATTCAAAGAAAGGTTCGAAGTGGTTTACGGAACAGAAGAAGTTATGGGAACAGGAGACTTGACTTCAAATTCAATTCAGATCTACAAACACAACAAGAATATTGTAGTGAGTTCCAAAACAGAGAAGATACTTTCGGTCGAATTATTTGACATGCAGGGAAGAAACATCCACAGAAATGACAAAGTTAATGCAAATCATTACCAGATCAGATCAAACTCAAAAGGTGTCCTTGTCGTAAAAGTAGAGACCCAAAATGGAGAGGTGGTAACCAAAAAGGTAATTAATAAATAATGCGAAACTCGAACTTTGAATTTCGAAAAACGAATAAATAATGAAAAACAACATTTATAAATACGGATTGTTAGCCATAATATGGATGGTTTATACATTACCTGTTTTGGCAGGGCCCATTGACCCTCCGACAGATGACGACCCTATAGATCCGGTTCCGGTTGACAACTGGATGTTACTGCTTCTATTTGCAGGAATTACGATCGGCTCCTATTTATTGACCAGATATCGCAGAAAAATAACTCAGGTTAACTAGATCTGAATGTAGGTTTAGGTTAGGGTAAGCCACAGTTCCATTTGGTTCTGTGGTTTTTTATACATTTTCATCAAAATATTTTTACTTCTGTAATCTAGCGTCTCTGATCAGCACAAATTCTTTGGGATTATTAATATCCTTTTAAAGTTAGTTAATTTAGAGAGAAATGAGAACAAAATATAGCAAATAGACAACTAACCTTGGATAAAAAAATGATACATTTGAGAATCCAAATCTCTTGTCATGAAAAACTGTTTATTTTTTTTAGCGGTATTTGTTTTCTCTTTATTAAACGCGCAAGAACTTGAAATTGAATGGCAGAGATGTTATGGTGGAAGCAAGTTTGAAATTGGCGGTTATATGTGCCCGACACCTGACGGTGGATATATATTAATTGGACAAACTACCTCTAATGATTATGATGTAACGGGTAATGATGATTTTAAATATGATGGCTGGGTAGTGAAGTTGAGAGCGAATGGAGAGATTTTATGGCAGAAAACGTTGTTTAGTCCAGATACTCATCTAGGTGTAAACTTACATGATGTCAAACCTACTTCTGACGGTGGTTATATAATAGTGGGAGTAATTGAACCCTTTGGTGGAGGATTGGACTACATGGCGTTGATTGTGAAAATGGATAATATGGGAAACATACAGTGGCAGAGAGTTCTGGGTGATAGTAATTCATTAGATTCTGCCAATGGTGTGATACAAACTGAAGACGGCGGATACATGGTTTTGATAAATACAGCCTCAGTTTTAGGAACCGCTCCTTTTTATGATTTTTGGCTGGTAAAATTATCCTCCATCGGTGATGTCCAATGGGATAAGATATTTGGAGGAGAAGGATTTGATATACCGGGAAAAATATATAAAGCACCTAATGGAGGTTATTTGTTAACAGGAACTTCCTCTTCTGACGAAGGGGAATTTGCTGAAAATCGTGGGGGCGCAGATTTTTTAATTATTAAGGTAGATGAATATGGAGAGAAGCAATGGATGAAATTACTAGGGGGTAGTGAGGATGAAAGTTTGAGATTATATACGACCTCTGATGGTGGTTTCATGGGAGCCGGTTATTCTGAATCCAATAACGGGGACGTAACCAGTGAAGAGGGAACTGCGTGGCTTGTGAAATTAACTGAGAATTGTGAAATTCAATGGCAGAGAAAGTATAATGAAAATGGCTTTAATTCATTTTTACAAACTTTAGGAGGTAATTATATTCTTACAGGTGAAATTAATCATAATGGAAATTCTGATGTTTTTGTAAAGCAAGTTGACGGGGACGGAGAATTAATATCCTATACAGAAATAATTGGAAGTCAACACGATTATGTAAGGTCTCTCCTTCCAACGGCTGACAATAAGTTTATGATTTCAGGTTATACCTATTCACACGATGGAGATTTTTCAAATAATTACGGTGGGACGGATTTGTGGTTAATAAAATTCGACTCATCATTGTCTGTTCAAGAGATTAATCAAACAAGCGTATATTTTTACCCAAATCCTACACGAGAAACGCTACACTTTACAGAACAACTGCAAAACATACAGGTTTACGCCATAGATGGTAAAAAAGTGTTACAAACAACAGCTAAAACAAGCATAAACATTTCACAATTAGCGCAAGGCACATACATACTCAACGCAGAAACCGTAAACGGCAAAAAAGTAAATGTGAAGTTTGTGAAGAATTAAAATTTGATGAAAAAGTTAAAACTTATTTGGGATTTTCACGGACTTGATGCATCAAAAATTGCAGAACACCATGAAATTCATTTAAAGGAATTTATTGAAAGAGAAAAATTACTTCTAAACATAACGGGAGTAGAGCAGATTTCAGATTTACATTCGACTGCATTTTTGGTGGTTTACGAAAATGATATGCTTCCTGTCCGTGATGCTTTGAAGCCTCATAGAGGTGAATGGTATGAAGCGGTATAAATTGTTAAAATTCCTCAATTAAATAAAATACTCCATCTTTGTCAAAATTTTTAGAATCTAATTGACGTTTATACGTTATAAAACAAAATCGAATTATGAAAAAAGTAATTTTTTTAATGTTTGCCCTGACAATCAGTTTAGGATTTATCTCTTGCAGTTCTGATGATGATGGAGGTAACCAGCCACAATTTAGCATCATAGGAACCTGGAAAGTAACAGCACAATACATCAACAATACACAGCAAGATATCTCAGATGTTTGTGCCTTTAAAGGCAATGTGAAATTTATTAGCGGAGGGACTTTCACAGAAGATGTGTGGATGGAAGGAGACGCTATGCCGTGTCATTTAGAGGAAACAATTGGTGGCACATGGGTAAAAAATGGAAGTAGTTATACGGTAAATATAACGACAACAGGTGGGGTATCTATTTTACCGGCTACATTTACGCCTGTAATCGAAAATGGGGTTATCAATAAATTTGAAATTTCAGCCAGCTCTTTGGGGACTACAACAAGATTGGTCTTCACAAAGCAATAAAAAATCTAATTTATAAAAAACCGGCAAATGAACTTTGCCGGTTTTTTTATTTTTGAAGAATCAAAAACTAAAAAAGATATGAAGACAGGCAGCAAATTTTGGATAGTTACCATCATATCATGGATAATAGTCGGGAGTCTTGATATCTTTTCGGCTTTTGTGGATTATTACACCCAAACCGGAAAAGGACCAGAAGGGGTCTTGCGCTATATTGCCAGTGGATACTTTGGAGATTCTGCATTTAACCCCGGAAGGACTGATATGAGTCTTTACGGACTAATCTTTCATTATATGATTGCTTTTGGGTTTACTCTTCTTTTTTTTCTGATTTATAGAAATACAAAAATTATTAGTCGTTTTCCTGTTCTGTGGATAATTTTTTATGGGATCTTTATGTGGTTTTTAACGACACAGATTATAATTCCGTTGAGCAATACTCCCGATTCGGGATCTGTAAATCTTTTAAAAGCATTGAAATCTGTTTTAATTTTAGTTTTTATGATTTCGCTGCCACTGTATTTGATAGGTAGGAAGTATGAATTTTAAAATACAATTATTAATAAACATTCCATATCCTCTTAAAATTGTAATTTTATTGTATGAAAATACTAAGTCCCCGACAATTAAAAGAAGTAGAGACTCAAACGATTAAAATTCAGGATATTGAATTGATTAATTTAATGGAGCGTGCAGCAACTTCTGTTTTGAGCTGGCTCAAGGCAAGGTTAGACGTTACTCAAAATCATTTTACCATTATTTGCGGGATCGGCAACAATGGTGGTGACGGATTGGCTTTGGGAAGACTGCTCGTTGAGGAAAATTCCCAGGTTAAAATATATCTTCAGGACAACAATACGTATTCACTCGATAATCTTACCAATCAAAAACGCCTGAAAGCGGCCAAAATACCGATAGATCGTTTTACAACAGATACTAAGTTTGATTTTCCTCCGTACACTATTGTTATTGACTGCATTTTCGGTTATGGGCTTACACGTCCGATTGATGAAACATGGAAGTCGGTCATCACTCAAATTAATCAATCACAAAATACGGTTGTTTCCGTTGACGTTCCTTCCGGTTTATTTTGTGACCAAATCAACAAAAACAATGATTTAATTGTCCAATCCGAAGTCACTCTTACATTTCAAACACCGAAACTGGGATTGTTACTTCCAGATAATCAGGATTATGTAAAGGATTTTGAGATTTTAGATATAAGCTTGGATTTACAATCCATAGAAAATGAACCATCCCAATATTACTATATAACTTCTGATTATATACCCTATTTTCATAAGGGACGCACAAAATTTTCTCACAAAGGTGAATTTGGCCATGCGATTATCGTAGGCGGAAGTTATGGGAAAATGGGGGCGAATGTACTCACAGCTAAAGCTGCACTTAAATCCGGCTGTGGATTGGTAACGTCTTACGTTCCGAAATGCGGATATCAGGTTCTGCAAACCGTATTTCCTGAAGCAATGGTTATGACAGATTTTTCTGAAGACAAAATCACTCAATTCCCTGAAGTTGAAAAATTCAATGCGATAGCAATTGGTCCCGGGATGGGAACTGATGAGAAAACCATGCTGGCTTTTGAGCAATTTTTAACCGAAACGGATTTTAAAGATAAATCATTGATAATTGACGCGGACGGAATCAATTTATTAGCTAAGAATCCATCTTTACTCAAAAAAATTCCTGAGAATGCAATTATAACACCTCATTCGGAAGAACTTCGGAGGTTGACAGGTGAGTGGGAGGACGATTACGATAAAATTGAAAAAACAAAAGATCTCGCACAGAAGCATAAAATAATTATTGTCTCAAAAAATGCGCATACGGCGATTTTTACTCCGGCGGGAGAAGTATATTTCAATTCCACCGGAAATCCTGGAATGGCAACTGCTGGCAGCGGAGACGTATTGACGGGAATTATCACCGGACATATTGCAAAAGGATTTGAAGCTTTGGATGCAGCCATTTTCGGAGTTTTTCTGCATGGGTTGTCCGGAGATTTGGCAAAAGAGCATTTGGGAGAAGAAAGTTTGCTGGCTTCAGACATCATCAATTATATACCGTTGGCACATAAGCAATTGTTTGGTTAGGGTATAACCATTAGGTGAAACCGTCATTGCGAGCAAAACGAAGCAATCCCTTGAATCAAAATGGGGGGATCACTTTGTCATTCGTTTCTCATTTCCTCGTGATGACGTGTGTCGTAATTATCGTCATTGCGAGGCGCGAAGCAATTTCAAAATCATGTTAATAAATAGCCGATATTCGGGGAAATTATCTCATTTTCAAATTTCAGATTCTGCCGGCAAAACCTTATTTTTGCACAACTTAGAAATTCAAATAAATGACTTTAGCACAATTAGAAATTCACGTTCAGCAAACCCGAAGGGATATTTTGAAAATGGTTCATGCCGTGAACAGCGGCCATCCGGGCGGTTCATTAGGCTGTACCGAATTTTTCACAGCGCTCTACGGAAAAATCATGGATTATTCTACAGATTTCAAAATGGATGGAATTGGCGAAGATTTATTCTTTTTATCAAACGGGCATATTTCTCCGGTTTTCTACAGCACTTTGGCTCGTTTCGGATTTTTCCCCGTTGAAGAATTGAAGACTTTCAGAAAAATTGATTCGCGTTTGCAGGGACATCCTACAACCCACGAAGGGTTACCGGGTATTCGTGTAGCTTCGGGTTCATTGGGACAAGGACTTTCGGTTGCAATCGGAGCAGCGTTGGCAAAAAAACTGAATAATGATGATAAACTCGTTTATTCACTTCATGGTGACGGAGAATTACAGGAAGGCCAGATTTGGGAAGCTTTGATGTATGCTTCCGCAAAAGGAGTTGATAACCTGATTTCTACCATTGACTACAATGGAAGACAGATTGACGGTGATACCAAAGACGTGTTGAATTTAGGAGATTTGCATGCGAAATTAACTGCGTTTGACTGGTTGGTTCTGGAAGAAAAACAGGGAAATGATTTGGAAAAAGTTATTGCGATTTTAGAAAAAGCAAAATCAGAAACCGGAAAAGGCAAACCTGTGGCCATTATTTTACACACCGAAATGGGGAACGGTGTTGATTATATGATGGGTTCTCATGCATGGCACGGAAAAGCACCTGACGATGAGTTGCTGGAAAAAGCTTTGAGCCAGAATGCCGAAACCGAATTAAAAGATTATTAAAATGCAAATTAAATTTATTATAGGTTTAATTCTTTTAGGAACTGGTCTGTCCGCACAGCAAACCCATACGTTCAAATACCGTTTGGACTATATGTTTGAAAGCAATGAGAATTTTCGAGACAGCAAATACCAGGGAGAACACTATATTCCTGAAAAATTTACTGATCAGTCCAAAAATTCATTGGTGATTTTTCCTTTTTTCTCTTTGTCAGCCGATTCGGGTTTTACTTTTATAGATGGAAATACTGCCGTTAATATTCAAAATAAAGATTTAGAAAATAATTTTACCATAGGTTATTTTGACCGATATTACGGTTATGAAGCGAGCGTAAGGGTGATGTACGACAAGGCTGCTTTAAAAAAGCTTGACCGTGAACCCTTAAAAATTTTGGACAGAAGTTGTAACCATTATCAATTATTTGTTCATAAAGATGGAGAAGAACAAGATGCCGACGTGGTTTTCTGTATAGATGAAACCAATGAAATTGACAATGTCAGTTTTTTAATCGAACAGGAAAATACTCATGTAAAAGGATTGATACTTGCCCTTTCTCCTTCTGACGTGAACAGTACGGAAAGAATTGTATTGAAAAAAATCAATAAAATCAACTCTACGATTAATTTTGATTTACAGAAAGAATTGAATGATTATAAGGCAAGAAAAGATTCCCTTGATAAAATTTACAATTCTACAGGATATGAAGAAACGGTTGTTGAGGATTCCGCGGCAGATTATTATGATTCGTATTATGATGATGATTTGATGAATGTTCCCAAATTTTGTGATTACAACGGATTTTACGAATTACAGTTTGAAGGAGAAAATTCCTATAGTGTAGGAAGTAGTTATTTATCAAATTTATGTTCTTATGGTTATTACCTGAAAAAAGGAGATGAAGAAAAATTCAAAAAATTTGCTTTGAAGGAAATTAAGACCACAAAAAAGAATTACATAAGATCAGGCTTGATGCCCAAAAAGGATGCGGAAATTTTTTATGAATTCCTGAAAAAGGATCTGGAATCATTGCAGACATCAGAGCCCAAAACAGCTACGGAACTTGCAGTGGAAGCAGCTGCTGAAGCTGTCGAATCCCTATCTGATTATGGATATTACAATACCTATGTAAGCGAATATCAATCTACCTACAAAACAATTACCCCTGATACTTCAGATTTTGCGATTACTTCCTTGACTGAAGATGTCGAATCTGGGTATTGGAAAGGAATTCCCACTTACTGTAAAAAAATAGATTCGATTATTCCAGATTTTTCTGATGCTGAATTGAAAAATCATGCAAAAAATTATGCAGGGCAAATTTGTGATATGTATTTGGGAGAATTTGACGGTGCAAGCGTTTGGTACAAGGGAACTTTGGATGCCATAAGAGCGGAGCAGCTTTATTTCAACAACAACAGGGATAAGTTATCCAAACAAGATAAAGAATTATTAGACGAATTTTTAAATAGTTTAGACTAAAATGATTGACGTAACATACACCGAAAAAAAAGATACCCGAAGTGGATTTGGGGACGGACTGACTGAATTGGGCAGAACTAACCCCAACGTAGTAGCACTTTGTGCAGACCTTGTGGGGTCGCTCAAGATGGATGATTTCATAAAGGAAAATCCGGACAGGTTTTTCCAGGTAGGAATTGCAGAAGCCAATATGATGGGCATCGCTGCCGGATTGACCATCGGAGGAAAAATCCCGTTCACAGGTACTTTTGCAAATTTCTCAACCGGGCGCGTTTACGATCAGATTCGTCAATCGATTGCCTATTCAGACAAAAATGTAAAAATTTGTGCTTCGCATGCCGGCTTGACTTTAGGGGAAGATGGTGCTACGCACCAAATCCTGGAAGATATAGGTTTGATGAAAATGCTTCCGGGTATGACTGTCATAAATCCTTGCGATTACAACCAAACAAAAGCCGCAACCATTGCCATAGCAGAACATCATGGTCCCGTTTATCTCAGATTTGGCCGTCCTGCCGTACCTGTATTTACATCGCCTGAACAGGATTTTGAAATAGGAAAAGGAATTATGATTCATGAGGGAACCGACGTGACGATTGTGGCGACCGGTCATTTGGTTTGGGAAGCGATGCTTGCAGTAAATGAACTGGAAAAAGAGGGAATATCTGCAGAACTCATTAATATTCATACGATCAAACCTTTAGATGAAGACATCATCTTGCGTTCCGTTCGTAAAACAGGGAAAGTAGTAACCTGTGAAGAACATAATAAATTTGGAGGGTTGGGAGAAAGCGTTGCACGGCTTTTAACCGAAAAATACCCTGCAAGACAAGAATTTGTGGCAGTAAATGACTCATTTGGAGAAAGTGGAACACCTGCGGAACTCATGAAAAAATATGGATTGGATAGTTCCGATATTGTTAATAAAGTGAAAAATTTAATGATATAAATCATATTATCTCTTTTCCATAAAAAGTTTCAGGAGTAATTAACAATTGTTAAAAATTAGGGTTAATTAGTTGTAAATAAGAAACTTGATTTTTATTTGCAAAAAATAAATTCAGAACTTAACTTTGAAATATCAAAATGATTCTCTTGGAGGTGTTTCACTGAAAAGGAGTTACAAATTAAAAATCATTTTTTAAAGAGTTTAATTTCATTTTGATAGAACTTACGTTCTTTTACATAGTTCATAAATGATTTAACGGATCAGATTAATCTGAAAAGTAAAATCGACTTTGAGCAAAAGGGAAATTCACTTTGAGTGGTTTAATCGATGTTGATTCCGTTTTGTCACTTTATCACGGTAACTTGACGAAAAGTATTTTCGACAAGAAAATCTGGAGTCGTTAGGCATTGATAATAGATTATCTCTTTTTCGAGTAGTTTCTCAGTTTTAGAAACAACCTGTATTTCGCTTTCTTAGGAGAGAATTGATTTCAGGTCAGTAAGATGGAAGGGTAGATTAATACCGGAAATTTTACATAATCGTTTCGAAAACGGAAAACCCTGTTTGATTTTATCACTCAGGGTTTTCTTTTTTATATTAATTATTCCTCCAAAGAAACGGCGTGAACAGAATCAGTATGGCAAATAGCTCCAATCGGCCGAGGATCATCAAAAAAGAGCAAAACCATTTTGCAACAGGCGTCAAATCCGCCATGGTATCAGTCGGGCCGTAGTTGCCCAGCCCGCTTCCGATGTTTCCCAAAGAAGTAGCAGAAAGGCTCATCGCGGAAATGAATTCTTCATAGCCCGGATTCAATCCTTCATTGATCAAAGCCAAAATAACGGAACTTGAAATCCAGATAAACATATACATCACAAAAAATGCAAGTATGTTATAAACAATGTTTTGTGAAATACTTTTCTTATTGTACCGTACAGGTAAAATAGCATTTGGGTGAATCAGCCTCTTTAGTTCCATCCAGCTGTTTTTCAATAAGATTACATGCCTGATTATCTTTACTCCTCCGGAGGTTGAACCTGCGGATCCCCCCACAAAAAGCAAGGCAAAAAATACCATGGAAATAAAAGGCGTCCATAAAGTGTAATCTGCCGAAGTAAAACCTGTCGATGTAATTATTGAAACCACCTGAAATAAAGAAGAACGTACAGACTCTTCCAAAGTATAACTACTGCCGTCTGCAGTGAGAGTTGCATCCGGAATACTATTGTGAAAAGGCTGGGCGAACTGATAAACAATAAAAGCTACGATAAAGGTAACAACGCCAATAATTCCCAAATACCACCGGAATTCTTCATTCCTGAAAATCTTTTTGATATCTCCTTTGAGTAAAAAATGATTCAACACAAAATTTACTCCCGAGAGAAACA
>CAZKOC010000028.1:0-16257 GCA_964554275.1 uncultured Weeksellaceae bacterium | reverse complement strand
CTTGTACATTTTCAGGATAAGTTTCGATTAATCTTTCAAAAACTTTAAAATCAGAAAAGGGAGTTTCTTTTGAAAATTTATCCTGCTTGATTTCTTTTTCAACCCGGATTGAATTCCAGTTTGAAAAATAATGAGACTCTTTCTGATAAATTTTCGGAATGAATTTTTCCAGAAAATCAATAGGATTGAGTTGAATTTTGTCCGTTAAACATTGGTAAGTATCAGGTTGCCAGAATTGATCCAAATGCCAGTGTTGGTTGGGTTTATGATTTCGTATGAATGCTTTTACTTTTTTAGAAACCACATTTTGCCCGACTGTCAATAAGATTTCGGGTTTTAATTCCTCTAGAATTTTTTCGTTTAATGAAAAAATTACAGAATCAATTTTGTTGAAAAATCTTTTGGAATGGAGGTTAGAGGTGGTTTCGGTTAAAATTACAACTGAATCGTCATCTGCTAATTTGGAAATTAAATCATTCAGTTTTTTACCGGGAAACTGCATACCAACGAGAACGAGTTTTTTATCGGCAGAATTCCATTCGGAAGCCAATTTATCCAAATCAGATTTTGTAGGGTTGCTGAGTAGAGCCGAAGTATTGAATTTATCGAACTTAATGTTAATCGTTTCCTGAAACTCGTACAGTGGCTCTGAAAATGGCATATTGATATGAACCGGGCCTGAATTCTGGATGCAGCTTACCACTGCTTTTTTTATCAAACCTAAATTATCGGTCAATGATTGTGTCGAATCATCTTCTGTCAGCTGAGTGCTGTGATAAGTGTGGAGGTCCAGAGCATTTTTTTGGCGAATGGTTTGTCCGTCGAAATTGTCTACCAAATGTTCGGGTCGGTCTGCAGATAAGATAATCAAAGGAAGGTTCTGGTAAAAAGCTTCTGCCACAGCAGGATAATAATTCACTAAAGCGGAGCCTGACGTACAGCAGACCACAACAGGTCTTCTGAGTTGCTGAGCCATTCCTAAAGCTACAAATCCTGCCGAACGCTCATCAACTATGCTATAGGTTTTGAAATCGGGATGATGTGTGAAATGAGTTGACAAAGCACCATTTCGTGAGCCGGGAGAAAGTACGATATGTTCAATTCCGAACGATTTGAAAATTTCGGCGATGAGCTGGACGTTTAGTTTTTTTGAATATTTCTTTTCCAAAATAAATGCTTATTTGCAAGGCAAATGTAATGTGAATTTTGAAGATCAAACAAACTTACATGAAGTAGTTATAAAGAAAGCTGATTATTAAAAATGCTTTTCATAACGCCATTTAAAAATTCTAAATCCTAATTCCGTAGGTAGATTTTGTAGAAAGTTTTTTTTCTTTAAATCTTTAGAAAACTCAGATGAGAAATAATCCGAAATGGAAAGCTTAGGTGCTTT
Organism: uncultured Weeksellaceae bacterium; assembly: GCA_964554275.1. Classification (GTDB taxonomy): domain Bacteria; phylum Bacteroidota; class Bacteroidia; order Flavobacteriales; family Weeksellaceae; genus Moheibacter. Next base: position 14,864 of record CAZKOC010000028.1, on the reverse strand, counting down.
TTTCAGCCTTTGATAGTTTTGTTTCCAATAAGATTCATCTGTTCTCATTGATTTCCATTGCATTTGTAAAGTAGTTTCTTTGAAATTGATTAATTTCTTTTTAATTAATTGTTTACGGATCTTATCTGATTCATCATAACTTTTTGTAAACCACTCAACAATAGTTTGATGGTCTTCAAAATTCTTTTTGGTGCGATTAAAAATTACAGATTCGCTATGTAGATAATATAAATAAGTAATTTCCCTGGTAATTGCAAGGGTTTTTGTTTTCATCATCAAATGAAACATCCAAAGTTCATCTTGTGCATATAGGCCGCGGATAAAATAGATATGGTTATTTTTTATAAAATCCAAGCGGATAAGCTTATTCCATGAACTTACAGGAAACAGGCCATGACAATAGTCTTTGAAAATATCTTTATTATCATTGTAAAAATCTTTTTTTGACAGGGTGGGGAATCCGTTTTCTTTAACGGAACTGTCGAAAGTGTTTAACCATCTGTTTTGTGAAATGACTATCTCGGCATTGGTTTCAGTGATTTTTTTAACCAAAATCTCAATACAGTTAGAAGTGATTTCATCATCGCTGTCCAGGAAAAAAATATAGCTTCCTTTTGAATTATCAATTCCCGTATTCCTGGCTACGGATAAGCCTTGATTTGATTCGGTATGAAATATCTTTATCTCCAGTTCAGGGTTTTCTGCCATGAACTTTTCAGCCAGTTCTACACTATTATCGGGTGTGCAATCATTTACTAAAATGATTTCCAGATTTTTATAAGTCTGGCTTTTGACAGATTCCAGACAGCGTAAAATGTATTTTTCACATTTAAAAACCGGTATATTGACCGAAACTAATGGGTTCATTTTATAAATGATAATTGATTAAGATTTTCTTTCTAATTGAATTTTTATTTTGTTTCTGAAATAATTTGTTGTGGGAATTTCAAAGTATTTATATGTGACTGTAGCAATCAAAAATGATAGAATCCATGATAAAATATAATTGACCATTAGTGCAAATGTCCAGTTAATAGGCAGAGATAATTTAGAGTTTGAAAAGTTTATGATATATTCCCAGTCAATAAATATTTCAATTTTTTGAACTACTATTGAATTAGCCAAATACAAAGAATATGATATAAGGCTTATATATGTTATTGGCCTAAATAATTTAGATTTAGTAGTTTTCAGATTACTTAAATAGGGCAGTGATAATAATACTGTTAGTGAAGTCAAGGAAAAAACAAAAGAACGATAATAGTAGTTATTGCTTTCAAAAACAGCTTCTTTTAATAAGAAATAGATAGCAAATAGTGCAATGGATAAGTAAAATGAGGTTTTTTTATATTTGTTCCAGAATCTCGGAAAATAATAAGCTACATACGCTCCCAGCATCCCGTACATTAACGAATCAAACCTGTATAAGACAGAGTAAACAATATCTCTAAAAGAATCCCAGGTATGAATATTCTGTACTTGTATAAATCTAAGAATAGTAACTCCGGCTATTATGAATAAAATAACAAATAAAAATATGTGTTTGAATTTTATGTTTAAAAAAGACATTAATATAAACAGAGCCAATGGGATGACTAGATAAAACCATTCCTCAATGCTTAAGCTCCATGAATGAGCAAAAAATTCAGGCGGTGCAGAAATTAAATTCTGAGAGAAAATCAGGTAATTCCAATATTGAAATATATTGAATTCTGAATTTATTAAAGACTCAATTATAAATAGAGCAATGAGAAACAGAAAATAATTAGGAAGGGTTCTGGACCAACGTTTTGTCCAAAAATAAAATAATGATTTTAAATTGAACCTGTAATTTTCAATTTGTCTGATCAAGATACCACCAATTAGAAAACCACTTAAAACAAAAAAAATCCCGACTCCATCATATATGAATGATTTATACCAAGGCATTAAAGTTCTTGGAACAAAATTTCCGGAATGCGTCAATGCAACAAATAAAATAGCAACTGCCCTGACAATATCAAGCCCAAAAACCCTATTTTGATTAATATGAATTTTCAGGAAGTTTTTCATCAGCAAAAAAGTGATTAAGAAAAATTTTATTAAGGATATTTATTTGATGTTAAAAAATAATTTATACCAATCCACAAATTTAGAAATGCCTTCTTGAATAGACGTATCAGGTTTGTAATCCAAGTCTCTTGTTAGATCTGAAACATCAGCATAAGTTGCAGGGACATCACCCGGCTGGATGGGTAACATATTTTTCTCAGCGGTTTTTCCGATTTTATCTTCTAAAGCTGTGATGAAGTCCATCAATTTCACAGGGTTGCTATTCCCGATATTGTAGACTTTATAAGGAGCAGATGAAATAGAAGCATCGTGAAAACCGGAATTCCAGTTTGGATTTTCTTGCGGAGGGTTGTCATTTACGCGAATTACTCCCTCAACAATATCGTCAATGTATGTGAAATCACGCTGCATTTCTCCATAATTAAAAACATCAATAGTCTTGTTTTCAAATATAGCCTTTGTAAATAAAAAGAGTGCCATGTCCGGTCTTCCCCAGGGTCCGTAAACAGTAAAGAAACGTAGTCCTGTTGTTGGGATTTTGAACAAATGACTGTAAGTATGGGCCATCAATTCATTTGATTTTTTACTTGCAGCATATAAGCTGACCGGATGATCAACATTATCCTTGGTTGAAAAAGGCTGGTTCTTGTTCAGTCCATAAACGCTGGAGCTGCTTGCATATGTTAGGTGTTTGATATGGTGATGGCGGCAACATTCCAAAATATTTAAGAAACCAACTATATTAGCGTCCATGTAAGCTTGAGGATTGGTCAATGAATAACGCACTCCGGCCTGAGCAGCTAAATTGATAACTTTATCAAATTTTTGTTCGGAAAATACTTTTTCTAAATTTTCCCTGTCTTCTAAATTGAGCTGGATAAATTGATAATTCGGATAAAGAGTACTTTGTATGTATTTATTGTACTCGATTTTGTTTTTATTTATTCCGGTTTCGTTTAACCGACCGTATTTTACATTTATATCGTAGTAATTATTTATGGAATCAAGCCCGATAATCTCATCGCCGCGTTCCAGCATTTTTTTAGCTAAATGGAATCCGATAAATCCTGCCGTGCCGGTAATTAGAATTTTCATGAGGTTAAATTAATTTATCGCAAATATAGTTATTATGAGAGCTAAACAAATATTTGAGTTGAAAATTATACATATCTTTGTGATCAATCTAAACTTTTACTTATGTTCTATTTTTTGTTTGACATAGAATCATTGTCGGGAGAAGAAAACTTCGATTGATCGTTACTATAAATTATGAAAAAATTCTCCCTTATAGTATGCAATTACAATAATGGTAAATACTTCAGAACTTGTTTTGAAAGTATTTTGAAACAGACTTATCCTGATCTGGAAGTAATCATCATAGATGATAAATCAACAGATGATTCCATAGAAATCATACAGCAATTTATTGAAGGATATCCGCAATTTAAATTTTATTCAAATGATGAAAACAGAGGATATGCTTATACACTTCATAAGGGAATAAATCTTTCTACGGGAGATTTTGTCGGAAGGGTTGATCCTGATGATGCATTGATCGAAAATGCAATCGAAGAAAGTTTGAAACATTATACTTCACCGGATATTATAGCTACATACTCACAGATTAAGATGTGTGACGGGAACCTGAAATTCAAGTACTTATATCCCCGGACAAGAAAAATAAAAAATAACAACAATTATTTTTTTAATATAAATAATGAAGTTTCCCACTTTTTTACATTTAAAAAAAGAGCCTATCTTCAAACTGAAGGAATCAATGGAAATTTAAGTTCCTCGGTTGATTTTGATTTGTACCTTAAATTATATGAAAAGGGCAATTTCCGTTTTGTACAAAAACCGTTGTATTTATACAGGCAACATCAGGGAGGAATTTCTCAGGACAAAAGAAAAAAACAATCAATTTACAAAAACTGGAACAAAGTCTTATATGATACCTGTAAAAGAAGAGGTATTGAGAAACTATATGGAAATATTATATCTGAGGATTTTGATTTGCCTAAATTAATTTTTAGGAACGAGAATAAATTAATCAATAAGTTAAAGCGTTATTTCAGGTAAACAATGACTTCCTACTTTTCTCTTTCCGATAACCCTAAATATACTTTGAATGAAATTAGTCATTTCAACAACCATTGTTTTCCTATACGTAGTGATCACGAAGAGTATGACATTTACCGCTTTGTATATAACCCTTTTTCTTCAGAGAAAAAGGATTTTATATATTGTGTGACAAAAGACAATAAATATGTAGCTCAAATGCTCACTATGCCTGCTCCGCTTTCATTGAATGAAAAGAAAATCCCTGCTTTTTGGGGGCAGGATTATTATGTGTTGGAAGAATACAGGGGAGAGGGAATAGGCAAAGATCTTTCAAATTTTTATTTAAAAAAAGACTATTATATAGCTGTAGGATTTTCACCCAAATCGGCTGTTATACATCAAAAAATGGGTGCTAAAAAGGTCGGCTATCTTGATTTTTACCGCAAATGGGCTTCACCTTTTCATCAAATAAAATTTTTATTTCAGAGAGGATTGGGAATCAAACCTAAAAAAATTACTTCCTACCGGTTCCCAGAAGAAGTAAACGGATTCGAAAGGATAAATGAGGTGGGAAACTTACATTTCCCTAATCTTAACTGGAATAAAAATGTAATAGAATCAATACGAAATAAAGCTTATTTCCAGTGGCGTTTTTTCCATAAGCCTGACCGTTATTTTGTTTATCAGTTCCGGGAAAAAAAGGAAACCAATCCGGCATATTTTGTAGTAAAACCTCATTTTTACAAAGGAGTACACTGGCTCAAGGTAGTTGATTACCGATTCAGCAATTCCAATCCGCATGAATTCAAATCAATACTTAAAAGTGTAGAGAAAATCCGAAAAGATTTGAATTTGTATGGAGTATTAGTTCCCTCGTCCCAGCAAATCAGCAACGAAATTTTGATCCGAAATCATTTTGAGCGCTATAAGCATGAAGTTGTGCTGACAACCTATCCCTTCAAACACGAAAATAGTGAACAACCACATAATCATTTTATCATTAGTTTTGCTGACAGTGATTTGGATATGCATAATTATTTAGGTAGATTTAACTATGGCGAAGATTATTAATTTTCACGATATCTACGACCCACAATGGTTTCGGGATACCATAGAAGTCATACAGGATATGTATGAAGTTGTTCCCTTTTCCGAGATAGAAAGTTTTTATCGGGAAAAAAATGCAACAAAAAACATTGCTCATCTCACAGTTGATGACGGGCATATTTCTACTTATACCATCATTTACCCGATATTGAAAGAGCTAGGATTAACGGCTTCTATTTTTGTTTCCCCCAAGATTATTAAAGATCAAATCAATTTTTGGTATTTCGAAAGTGGAGATTATGAGAAAGATAAATTAAGAGAATCTATAGCTGAGGTGCTTCAGATTCCGATTGAAAAACTACAAGATTTTTACCCCCGCTCCGTGATGAAATTATTGACATTGGAGCAAAACTGGGAAATCATCAGGCTTTATCAGGATAAACACAAAGTTCCGGTAAAAGAGGGGCAGTACATCAATCTCGAACAATTATCGGAACTGGAAAAATCCGGTGTTTTTGACATCGGGTCACATACGATGAATCACCCTATTTTGGCTAATGAAAATGATGAGACTGCTAAATGGGAAATTCAGCAATCTGTAATAGAGTTAAGCGGATTGCTAGGTAGAAAGGTCAAAACATTTGCTTATCCCAACGGATCTTTTAATTTAGATTTTTCTGAACGGGAAATGGAATATTTGAAAGAAGCCGAAGTGGATTATGCCTTTTCCTTTGAATTTAAAAACCTGAGCCTAAAAGACAATATGCTTTCAATACCGAGATATGGATTATATCATGGAAATAAAGATTTTGTCAGAAAAAAGCTCAAATACGGTTCTGTTTGGGAACCTTTAAAAGAAATATTTTTCAATGATGAAGGTAAATATAGAACCAGGATAAAAAAGAAATTACAGTTAGCTTAATTTGAAATGGTAGATATTATTATTAAATCTTTTAATCGCCCTTATTATTTAGATCGATGCTTGGAAAGCATCGATAAATATGTAAGCGGTGATTGCAAAATTGTGGTTTTAGATGATGGTACTCCGGAAAAATACCTGAACAAAATCAGGGAAAAACATCCTCGTATTCAAATTCTTCTTTCTAAACAATACCCTGACAAAATAAAAGCCGTTCAAGAGAATTTAGAAACAGGAAAAGAAATTAACGGATTTCAAATACCTGCAAATTCATGGTACGATGCTGTCAAAAATGCAACCCAATACGTGATGGTGACTGAAGATGATGTTTGGTTTACAGAACAGGCAAACTTGAATGATCTGGCTTCGCAAATGAATGAGTATGGGATAGATTTGCTCAAATTAGGGTGGTTGGGTAATGCCAAGATGAAAACATCTGAGAATGATGCCGAGTTATCTGATGAATTAAATGCGGAAAACCTCCATGGTATCTTTACTTCTAATCAGTTCATCATGGATTTGTTTATGTACAATAAATTTAAGTTCTTTTCTTTACTCTACCGGTTAGGGATTGTCAATAATCAGACTAAAAGAAAATACTGGGCATTAAATTCTATTTTGATGGGGCTGTGGAGGAAAGATTACTGGCTATTTGTCTGGAAAGATTCAAAAGGGAAAACCGATGAAAAACAACAATTAAGAAATGCGGCGGTTTGGTTACATAAAAATAAATCAAATCCCAATATGGTTGCTAAGGCCAAAACAAACTATCTGAAAACCACCTTCCAATCTTCAGCCACCAATTCATATCACAAATACGGATTTGACTTTGATGTGAATTATTTTAATCATGTAATCAACGAAGCTTGGTATAAAGATAGATTCAATCCGATGCAAAACTTTCCGAAGGATTTCTCGCCGGAATATTTTGATCAGTTTCTTGATGAAAACATTAATAAAGCAGAATACCATAAATGGGTCGAGAAATTTAAAAACCAATACAGGGCATTGGGAATAGAAATAGAATAATTATGTAAAATGAAAACTTCCGCTGCTAAACCTAAAATTCTGTTCAGAATGCGCTCTCTCGAAATGGGAGGCGTAGTCAAGGTATTGATTGATATACTGAAGCATTTGCCCAAAGATAAACTGGAGATAACCGTCATGGTTAACTTGTATCAGGGAGAACTTCGCGAACAAATTCCTGAAGGCATAAAACTAATTAAGATTGCCGGAGGAAAAGAAGATTTCAGCCGGAATGCCTTGTTGAGGAAAATCCAAATGGGAATGAGGTTGTTGAAATTCTGGATCTTAACAAAATTCCCATTTTTATTACAAAAACTGTATTACAAAGAAGATTATGATGCAGAAATAGCTTTTGGGCGTTCAGAATTAGAAATGGTACTCAACAGCCCCCGGAAATCATCAAAAAAAATCGCTTGGGTACACTGGGAACTCAGCCATGCGCCGGAACTCAATAAATCTGATTTATTGGTTCAGCAATTACAAAAATTTGATCATGTGGTTTTTTGCTCCGATAATGTCAGAAAACAAGTTAAAGAGCTTTATGATATTGAATTCCAAAACTATTCGGTCTTTCATAATGTAATTCACCCGGAAGAAATCAGAACAAAAGCCAATGACAAGATACAAGAGCCTTTTGGCTTTACAGACAATCTATTCACTTTCTCATCTGTAGGCAGAGTGAAAAATGGGAAAGGTTATCCGCTTCTGTTAGATATACATAAAAAATTAATTGATAAAGGACTTTATCACAGAATTATCATTATTGGTGACGGAGACAAATTAGCAGAACTCAAAACAAAAGCACAGAATTTAGGCTTACGTGATACCTTTATATTGTTAGGCAGCAAAAACAATCCTTTTCCTTACATTGCAGGTTCCGATTGTTTTATTCTCCCAACCCAAAGTGAAGCATACCCACTATCTGTAAAGGAAGCTCTGGTTTTAGGTGTTCCTGCTTTGGTCACGGATGTAGGCGGGGTGAACGAAATTGTGGACAACAATACAGACGGCTTACTGATGAAATATGATGAGAAAGATATTACCGAAAAAATGGAGAAAATAATAACAGACAAAGAACTGTTTCTTCATCTAAAAAAAGGTGCTTCCGCGGCTTCCGATAAATTTGAAACAAATGAAATTTACAGGGAAATTGAAAAATTTCTTTTAAAATAACCGAATGAACCCAAAAATAACTATAATCACACCATCTTTCAACAGGGCGCACACTCTCGAAAGAGTATATAATTCAATCGTGAATCAATCATTCAAAAACTTGAAGTGGTTGATAGTGGACGATGGATCTATAGATGACACAAAAGAATTAATTCAGGAATTACAAGCAAAAAACCAATTAGAAATTGAATATAGATACCATACAAACCGAAAAAAGTTTTGTACTTTATTGGATGGTATATTGAACCACGTCCAAACTGACTATTTTATTATTATGGATTCGGACGACGAATTTTATGGACAGGAATCCATTGCGTTTTTTTACAGGGAAATTGCAAAAATAAAAAATAATGCAGAAATCGCAAGTGTAGTCGGAAACACAATTGATTCTGAAGGGAAAGCCGTAGGTACCGGATTTCCTGTTTCGCCTTTGGATTCTCATATTTTCGAAATGAGGCATAAGCATATGGTAAAAGGAGGGAAAATGAGTATTAATGATACGCGAAAATTTAAATTATTGAATTACAATATGGAATTTTATTGTGGGAAAGGTTATGTTCCGGATGATGTCTGGCAAAATATATTTGACTCGCATTACAAAAGCCGCTTCATCAATGAAATTTTCAAAATATATCATTTGGATGAAAATGATAAATTTTCCCTGACATCTGGTCGGTATACAAAAAAGAATGCTTTTGGGATAATGGAATCTTACCGTACGGCGGTAAATAATTACCAGAATAGATTCTGGAGATATCCTGTAGTTATCCTGAAAAAAATGTTTGGTTATATTTATTATGGGCTAAATTTTAAGTTTTCCATTCATTTTTTATACAATAGATTAAATGGAAGCCTCAATAAAGTTAATTTCATTTTGTTATTTTTTCCGGGACTGATCTATTATTACCTACGTCCTTTAAAACAATAACAGGATGATTTCAAAGGTATCAAATAATAAAAACGAAATGAAAAAGAAAATTCTTATACGAATCGGTTCCCTGCGTCATGGCGGGGCAGAAAAAGTATTGGTGACTTTTCTTAAAAATTTACCTGTAGATAAATATGAAATTGATTTATTACTGAACCTTTATTCAGGGAAATATCTCAAAGAAGTTCCACTTTGGATCAATATTTTTTACCTGAATAGAGGTGAAATGATCACTACGAACAGATTACGGGATATCCCTCAAAAAATTTACAGGATTCTCTTTCAGGGGTTGCTCAAAAAAAATCCGAAACTGCTCTATAAATATATTTTAAAAGATAAAAAATATGACATAGAATTTGCGGCAATTCAGGGAATGCGTGATGATATCCTGACTTCACCAAATAAAGATTCAAAAAAAATTGTTTGGATTCATAGTGATTTGAGAAAAGCAAGTACATATGATTATACCGATAATGAAATGCATAAATTCTTTGGATTTGACACAATTATGGTAAATTCTGAAGAAGTATTGGAGGATTTCAAAAATCTGGCTCGAAATGAAGAAGAAAAATCCAGGTTAATCCGGATTTACAATCCATTGGATACGACTGAGGTATTAAGATTGTCTGAGTTTCCGCTTGAACAAAATGTTTTTGAAAAAGAAATACCAACTTTTGTTTCTATTGGAACGGTTTATCCGGCCAAGGGATTCGATCGTTTATTCAATGTCCACAAAAGATTATTAGCCGAAGGTTTTTTTCATAAAATTTTAATCATCGGTGATGGCTATGATTTTGAAAATATTTCCAAACTCAGATCCGAACTTGGATTGGATGGTACCGTGAAAATGATGGGTTATATTAAAAACCCGTACCCCTATTTAAAAGCTGCCGATTTTTTTGTGTTGAGCTCGGTTTATGAAAGTTTTCCAACCGTATTATTTGAGGCGGTGACATTGAAAAAGAAAATCATTTCTACCCTCGTTCCCGGAGCTTCCGAATTATTGAACAATGGAGAATTAGGTTGCTTGGTTGAAAATTCGGAAGAAGGAATTTACAGAGGAATGAAAGAATTTCTGACAAACCCGGAATTAGCCGGAAGGTATCAAAACAAAATTGCTAATTTTACGCATCCATTCTCACTAGAGAATTCGGTCAAAAAAATTGAACAAATTTTAGACGAACTGTAATGCCAACTATCATTCAAAAAGATTATTACCGCAAGACGGGAAAATATGAGAAATTTATTCTTCTGAAGGGGCTCTTTGATCCGGGGATCAGGTTTTTATACTTCTTGAGAAAATCTCAACAGACTTCCTCAAAAAGCCCATTAGGTATTTTTTATCGAATTCTTCTCAGGCGTTACCAAATAAAATATGGATTTCAGATTTCTGCAAAAACCAAAATCGGAGAAGGATTGTATTTAGGCCATTGGGGTATGCTGATTGTAAACCCCGGAACAAAAATCGGTAAAAATTGCAATTTGGCTCATGGTGTAACCATCGGACAAACGAACCGTGGAGAGAAAAAAGGAGTTCCGGTAATTGGAAATAATGTTTGGATTGGAGCTAATGCCGTAATAGTAGGAGGAATCACCATTGGTAACAATGTTTTAATTGCGCCGAATTCCTATGTTGTAAATGATGTTCCCGACAACAGCATAGTTGTTGGAAATCCAGCCAAGATGATGATTTCTGAAACGGCAACGGAAGGATATATAAATAACAGAGTTTGAAAACAATTTTATTTATTTTACCTGATTTAAGCCAAGGCGGTGCAGAACGCGTAATTACTACTATAATCAATCATTTGGACAGAACAGTTTACCATCCTAAATTGATATTGTTTGAAAAAAAGGGATTCTATTTGGATTATCTGAATGAAGACGTGGAGGTTATAGAATTAAATGTTTCAAGGATCCGGTATTCCATATTTAAGATCATACCTATAATCAGGAGACTGAAACCCGAAATCGTATTTATTGGCTGGGGTGAAATCTCTGCATTCATATCGCCTTTGATTCCATTTTTCAGAAAAACTAAATTCATAGCCAGGGAGACCAATGTTGTTTCTAAACACGTAAAACGAAAAGAAATCAAGTTCTTTTACAGATTTTATAATAATTTTCACCGAATCATTGCACAGTCAGATGATATGAAGAATGATTTGATTGAGAATATCGGAGTTGATCCGGGAAAAATCATAAAAATCAATAATCCCGTTGACTTTGACCTGATCGAATCTAAATTAAATCCGCAGGAAAAAGTTTACCCCAATTCATTTAAAAATGTAGCAGCCGTTGGAAATTTATCTGAAAGAAAAGGATTTGATTTACTGTTGAATGTTTTTGTGAAGCTGAAACATGAAAAAATAAAATTACATATCATCGGCGACGGAGCTGATCATGAAAAGCTGTTTCAGCAAAAAGCAGATTTAGGTCTGGAAAATGTGGAATTTCTGGGTGTGAAAGAAAATCCGTTTTCTTTTATACAACAGGCTGATTTATTTGTGCTGTCATCACGGTATGAAGGATTTCCAAACGTATTGCTTGAGGCAGGCGCCTGCGGGACTTATGTATTGGCAAATGATTGCCCGGGGGGAATCCATGAAATTATTGAACAGGGAATTAACGGAGAAATAGCAGACATTAACGATGCCAAAATTTTTGCCGATAGAATTATTGAACTGACAGAAAAAAATCATTCTGAAGAATTGATAAAAGAATCAATACGTTCACGGTTTGACAAAAGCGTAATCCTTAAAAAGTATAACCAAATTTTTACCGGATTATGAAAAAAATGTCTGTAATCGTTCCTGTTTACAATACTGAGAAATATCTGTCAAAATGCCTGGACTCTCTTGTGGATCAGACATTAGAAGATTTGGAAATTATAATTGTAAACGATGGTTCCAAAGATGATTCACAGAAAATTATTGATGATTATTCAGCCAGATACAGTCAAATAAGAAGTTTTCAGAAGGAAAACGGCGGATTGAGCGATGCCCGTAATTTTGGAATAGAAAGAGCTGAGGGTGAATTTGTCGGTTTTGTTGACAGTGATGATTTTGTAGATGAAATGATGTTTGAAAAAATGTATCGGCTGGCTAAAAGACACAGTGCTGAAATCGTTTTTTGTGATTTGGAAAAAGTAGATGAAACGGGGAAATCTTTCCGTCATTTATCGCAATCATCACAGCTGCCTGAAAAAATTATCCTGGAAGAAGATTTCACCATCTTTGGTGAAATGTCCTGTTTTGCCTGCAATAAAATTTTTTGCAGAGAACTGTTTGATAATCATAAATTTTTGAAAGGAATCCATTTTGAAGATATTGAGTTGATTCCTAAATTGATTTTAGATTCCAGCGTAATAGCTAAGATCAATGAACCTTTGTATAAATATTTTGAGCGGCAGGATTCTATCACCAAAACCCATACAAACAAAGGTCTGGATATGTTTTTGGCAGTTGAAAACGTTAGAGTTGCTTTTGAAATAAGTAGATACAGCCGGTTTAGAGCAGAGCTGGAAAGATTTTTGATTTTGCAGGGATTTTATTCATACTTAGCGTATGTAGCTTATGTAAAAGATAAAAAACTGAAGACAGAAATGTTGAATGAGCTAGGCAAAAGAATGAAATTCTTCGACATAAAAAAAACTGAAATTATTTTATATAAAAGATTTAATGAGAATTATTTATTTTCTTTGCCATTCAAGAAACAAGTTTTTTATATACTTGCCTTAATCAATAAAAAACTAATAACCGTTTTGTAAAAAGGAAAATGAGTTTTATATATAACTTTATGTTGGTTTTGATACTTTCCTCATCTCTTTGGGAGATGTATAGTAATAAGGAAGTAAGCAAAATTTGGTTTTATGCAGTCATCACCTTAATGGTATGTGTGGCAGGCATGGCTTACGGTATCAGCCCTGACTGGATTCCTTACTGGAATGCTTTTGAAGGTACAGGTGTGGTAGGTTTTAATGAGCTGTCTCAACTGTCTGAAATGGTGGATATGGAGATAGGATATATCTTTCTCAATAAATTAGTGAATATGCTCGGTCTGGGATATGCCAGTTTTACCCTAATCATAGCAGCCATAGCACTTTATCTGAAATCTACAACTATATATAAATATGGTGGATACGTGTTTCTGGGGTTACTTATGTATATGGTGCCATTGTATTTTTTTGAGGAGCATGTTCACGTTCGCCAGGGATTGGCAAATGCAATCACTCTATTTTCAGTTCGTTACATTATTGAGAGGAAATTATATAAATTTTTATTATGTTTTGTAATTGCATTTTTATTCCATAAAGCAGCGGTAGTTTTTTTACTGGCTTACTGGATAGCAACAATAAAATTTAATAATCTGATGGTAGGAGCTGTGGTATTGATTGCGGTTATAGCAAACTATACGGGTTTGAGCACAGCTATAGACGGCATCATGCAATTCATGCCGTTTGGAGTAGCCGAAACTTATAACGATTATGCTAATGCTACGATGGTGGGAAGTGTACTGGGAGATATTGTTAAAGTCTTAACTGTAATCGCAATTTTATTGTTCAATACACAGGCAACAGAAAAAGACCCTTATTTTACCTATTTCAGGAATATATATCTATTTGGGGTTATTTTATATTTCTTTTTCGGAAGAGGGATTTTTGCCGCCCGTTTACCTGGATTTTATACGGTTTTTATTATATTCTTAGTCCCGAGAATGATTATGGCACTGAGAGATAATGCGGTTTTTAAGAATTTTGTTTACATATCTTTTACGGTTTATACGGTATTGTTGTATGTGAATTTTTATAATACATGGGGAGATAAATCGGGTTTTGGGAATTATACTACAGTTTTTAATAAAAGGGTACCATATTCATTTTTCCAAAGCGAATAAATATGAGTGCAAAAATATCTATCATAACACCCTGTTATAATTCAGGCAAATATATTTCAGAAACAATAGAATCTGTTTTAAACCAGACATATACAGATTGGGAATGGATCATTGTAGATGACAGATCCAAGGATGATTCAGTTAAAATTATAAAAGAATATCAAGACAAAAGAATCACTTTAATTGCACTTGATCAAAATGTAGGAGCTGCAAATGCACGGAATATAGCCATAGAAAAGTCAGAAGGGCGCTACCTTACATTTTTAGACAGTGATGATGTCTGGTTACCTCATTTCCTTCATACAACAATTGATTATTTAATTAAAAATAAAGAAGAATTGGTTTATGCATCATATAAGAGGCATGATGATGATTTGAATCCTATGCTGGATGATTTCATTGCAGAGGACAATATAAATTTCAAAAGGTTGCTGTATAACTGCCCTATTCCCATGCTGACTGCTATGTATGATACCCAAAGGATTGGCAGGGTGATGATTCCCGATGTAGATATGCGGGAAGATTATGCCATGTGGTTAGATGTACTTAGAAAGATACCTCTTGCCAGATCTATAAAGGAACCTTTGGCTGTTTACAGGATCCGGGAATCGTCTTATTCAAGGAATAAGTTTTTGATTCTAAAGAAGCAATTTATGGTGTATTATAAATTTTTAAATTTATCTTTGCTGGAATCAACCTACTATACCGTTCATTGGGCAATGAACGGATTGAAAAAGTATGAAAAATTTAAACTTAGAAACA
>CAZKOC010000027.1:0-16384 GCA_964554275.1 uncultured Weeksellaceae bacterium | reverse complement strand
ACCAGTTTTTGGGAAATATCCGCGAATGTAATGCTATCATCCACGTTTTGCGTTGCTTTGAGAATGAGAACATTACGCATGTTGACGGTTCCATCAACCCTGTTCGGGACAAAGAAACCATTGACATCGAATTGCAGCTAAAAGACCTGGAAACCATAGAAAAGCGCATAGAAAAGTCTAAAAAAGCAGCACGTGTCGGAGATAAAAAAGAAATTCAAATCTTAGAAGTTTTAACGCTCGCTAAGGTGCATCTGGAACAAGGAAAGAATGTCCGGGAAATGGATTTGTCTGACGATGAACAAGAAATCATTGATGACCTGCATTTGATTACATTCAAACCGGTTTTGTATTTGTGTAATGTGGATGAGTCGGCCGTAAAAAACGGAAATCAGCATGTTGATGCGGTAAAAGAGTCCGTGAAAAATGAAAAAGCTGAAGTTTTGGTTTTGGCTGCGCAAATCGAAGCCGACATTACCGAACTGGAAACTTATGACGAACGCCAGTTATTTTTGGAAGAATTAGGCTTGGATGAACCGGGTGTAAACCGATTGATTCGTTCCGCATATTCGTTGCTGGACTTGCAAACCTATTTCACTGCCGGGGTGAAAGAAGTTCGCGCATGGACAATCGGAAAGGGATTTACGGCACCCCAGGCTGCGGGAGTAATTCATACAGACTTCGAAAAAGGATTTATCCGTGCCGAGGTTATCAAGTACGATGATTTCGTTGCTTATGGTTCCGAATCCAAATGCCGTGAAGCCGGAAAATTAAATATGGAAGGAAAGGCTTACATTGTAAAAGATGGCGATGTGATGCATTTCTTGTTCAATGTATAAAAAGAATTATGGGAAAGCAATACAATTTATTGTTGGCAGGATCAATCGCATTTTTAATTGTACTTTTTTCCCTGACCATAAATGTACCTTTCTTTTGGGACGCGGTTTCCAAATCTATAAGAGCAACATGGTTATATGATCATAATTTTTCTCAACTTGTTGTTCCGACAGAATTAAATTCAGGACATCCGCCCCTATGGGAATCTTTACTTGCATTAAGCTGGAAAATTGGAGGCAGAACAATAGAAGCAAGCCGTGTTTTGTTATTGATCTTTAACATTGGGGCTTTTTGGCAGTTGATTCGTTTTATTAAATCCAATAAGACTGAAAAAGTTCCATTCTGGGCAATTATTCTAGTACTGATAGAACCTACTTTATTGGCACAAACAACTATCATTAACAATGATATGATGTTGCTTTTCTTTACTTTGCTAGGGCTTAATTCCATTTATAAAAATCAAAAAATATTCTTTGCGTTCGCTCTCACAGGAGTACTTTTTTCTAACCTGAGAGGGGTGAGTGTCTTTACCTCACTTTTGGTAATTGACTTTTTGTTTTATTGGTTTAAATTGAAAGAAAAGAACCAAAGGTTTTTATGGGTTTCCTACGTTTTTCCCATTGTAATTTTCGGATTGTTTCTTACATACCAGCAATCTGTATTGGGTTGGTTTTTAAAAGCTCCCGGAAACAGTCATCGAGAAATTGCGGGTCTGGGTCAAATATTTAAAAATATAGCTGCCATTGGCAAGTCCGTCTTAGAGTCCGGAAGGATTTTCATGTTTTTACCATTGGTGATTTTAACAATTCGGCTTTTGAAGGTTAAAAAATGGAACCATATCCAGGTCGAAAACAAACGGCTTGTTGTTTCGTTCTCCGTGTTTTTTATAGTTTTTAGCGGGCTCTTTATTATAATGACCAATCCGCTTGGGCCAAGATACTATATGATCTGCTATCTCATTGCAACCATATTATTTTTGAATTTAACTTTTGATTTAATTCGGAATATCCGTTGGAAAAAACTGACAATGAGCATAGTAGCGGTTGGTTTTCTTACAGGACATTTGTGGATTTGGCCTGCTGCCATCGCACAGGCATGGGACAGCACTTTTGCATACCTCAATTATTTTCCGCTCAAAAATAAAATGGAACTATTCGTTTCTGAAAATAGGTTGAGCAAGACAGAAATTGGGACAAATCTTAACTTGAACATACCTGAATATGTCGATTTGAAGGAACCTGTAACTGTTAAATATTCCAAACTGGATTTGTCTCAAAACAAATATGTAATCTTTTCCAATATAGAAAATTCAACTTCCGAAGAAGACATCCATACTTTAAGAAATAATTGGAAACTAATTAAGTCATACAAGCAGCTGGGTGTTTTTGTTAATTTATACCAAAACCCAAATTAATTTCCTTTAGGCTTGACATTTTTCACAAAATATGCTGCTTCTTCCATCGTTTGCGGATAACCTACCTGTAATTTGACTGGACTGCCGGGTGTCGGGAAAGGAATATAAGCTGAAGAAAAATCAAATCCATTTTCAATTAATAATTCCACAAGCTCCCATTTCTTTTTATCTTTCTTTTTGGGTGGTTTAAATTTATGATGCAGGATATTTGCCGGCTTTCCGCAATTCCGGCACTTGACAACATTTTTAATTTCCAATTCATTCCCGACCGAAAAAGAACTTCTGCATGGAACACAAACCAATTTAAATCCCATCGTTTAATTTCTGTAAGTTGTCAATCGCTTTTGCCATCGTTTCTTCCTTCTTGGCAAAACAAAACCGAACCAGTTTTTGGTTGGGAGAATTTTTATAAAACGCTGAAACCGGAATGGTTGCAACTTTATATTTTTCAGTCAGAAATTTAGAGAATTCCACATCATTTAAATCCGAAATACCTGAATAATCTGCCAGCAAATAATAAGTTCCTTTGGGTTTTATAATTTGAAACGGAGTCCCGGCTAATCCGTTCATAAAAAAGTCCCGTTTTTGCTGAAAAAATTTATTTAACTCCAAATATTCATTTTCGTTTTTCAAAAATTCCGCAATTGCATGCTGAACAGGCGTACTGACACAAAAAACGTTGTACTGATGAACTTTCCGGATTTCTTTGGTTAATTCTTCAGGTGCAAGGCAATATCCTACTTTCCATCCGGTTATATGAAATAATTTCCCGAAGGAAGCTATTACAAAGCTTCTTTCTCTTAGTTCCGGAAACTGACTTACACTGATGAATTTTTCTTCATCAAAAACCATGTGTTCATAAACTTCATCACTCAAAACCAGAATTTCCGTGTCCTTCACTATCTGAATTAATTGCTGAAAATCATTTTGCCCCAACAAATAAGTTGCGGGATTGTTCGGATTGTTCAGCAAAATCATTTTGGTTCTGGATGAAATCAAGTCTTTAACTTCATTCCAATTGATTTGAAAATCAGGCGCTTTTAGTTGCACGGGTTTTACGATCCCACCAAACAATTCAATTACTGGCCGGTACAAATCAAATGCAGGTTCAAAAATAATCACCTCATCCTTCGCGTTTATAAAAGCGGAAATGACAGAAAAAATAGCCTCCGAACCACCGGTCGTTACGGTAACTTCCTTTTCGGGATGGTAAACAGAACCATATAAATTTTCAGATTTTTCAGCAATTTCTTCCCGCAATTCTTTTACTCCCGCCATTGGTGAATACTGGTTCAGTCCTTTGCGCATATACTTTGAAACCAAATCGATTAATTCATGAGAGCAGTCAAAATCAGGAAATCCCTGCGACAAGTTAACAGCATTATTTTCTTGTGCCAGCCGAGACATCACAGTAAAAATGGTCGTTCCCACGTCGGGGAGTTTTGATTGAGTACTCATTTTGTAAAATTATACATTAAACATTAAAAAAACGTTGAAAACCTTTTATCAATTTGTATGGGAACTACTTGAAATGAATTTTTAATTTTTCTATTTTTGCGAGATGTCAGAAGTTCTACCGATAGATACAAATATAAATTTAACTCCCAATTACACCGAAGATAACATCAAAACGCTGGATTGGCGTGAACATATCCGTATGCGGCCCGGTATGTACATTGGGAAATTAGGGGATGGTTCTTCGCAGGACGACGGAATTTATATTTTGCTGAAAGAAATTATTGACAATTCCATTGATGAATTTGTCATGGGTGCCGGAAAAACTGTGGAAATAATCCTCACGGATACCGAAGTAACCATCCGTGATTATGGACGGGGAATTCCTTTGGGGAAAATGATAGATGCCGTTTCTAAAATGAATACCGGGGGTAAATATGATTCCAGGGCATTTAAAAAATCGGTCGGATTAAACGGAGTCGGAACCAAAGCGGTAAATGCGCTTTCCTCTTATTTCAGAGTACAGTCTGTTCGTGACAACAAAACGAAGATCGCAGAATTTGCCTATGGAAACATTACAAATGAAGAACCTGAAAAAGAAAGTTCGCTGAGGAAAGGAACAAAAATTTCTTTTATCCCCGATGCTGAAATTTTTAAACATTATAAATTCAGAAAAGAATACGTGGAGCGAATGCTCAAAAATTACGTTTACCTGAATCCAGGGCTTAAAATAATTTTTAACGGAGAAGAATTCTATTCAGAAAACGGACTCAAAGATTTATTGCAAGATAATATTGATGAAGAGATTGTTTATGACATTATCCATCTGAAAGGAGAAGATATAGAAATTGCTCTTACGCATAGCGGACGCTCTTATTCGGAAACTTATTATTCATTTGTCAATGGCCAGAATACCACGCAGGGCGGAACACATCTTACGGCTTTCAAAGAAGCGATTGTAAAAACCGTTCGTGAATTTTACGGAAAAAATTATGATCCGAGCGACATACGGAAATCCATCATCGCTGCAGTTGCCATAAAAGTAATTGAGCCTGTATTTGAATCACAGACCAAAACCAAACTCGGTTCCACTGAAATAGGTCCCGGACTGCCTACTGTAAGGACTTTCGTAAATGACTTCATCAAGACGCAGCTCGATAATTATTTACACAAAAATTCCGAAGCCGCCCAAAGTCTCGAAAGAAAAATCCGCCAGGCAGAGATTGAAAGAAAAGAACTTTCAGGCATTCAGAAACTGGCAAGAGAACGTGCAAAAAAAGTAAGTCTGCACAACAAAAAACTACGGGATTGCCGCCAGCATTATAACGATCAAAAATCACCGCTTAAATTAGATACTACGATATTTATCACTGAGGGAGATTCTGCAAGCGGCTCCATTACCAAAAGCCGGAGCGTGGAAACCCAGGCTGTTTTCAGCTTGCGTGGAAAACCATTGAATTCATACGGTTTGACAAAAAAAATCGTTTACGAGAATGAAGAATTCAACTTGCTCCAAGCTGCGCTCAACATCGAAGACGGGTTGGAGGAATTACGCTATAATAACGTGGTGATTGCAACTGATGCAGACGTAGACGGAATGCATATACGGCTTCTGCTGATTACTTTCTTTTTACAATTCTTTCCGGATCTGATCCGGGAAGGTCATTTGTATATTTTACAAACACCTTTGTTCAGAGTTAGAAACAAGAAAGAAACACGGTATTGCTATTCCGAAGAAGAAAGAATAAATGCCCTTGAAGAATTAGGGAAAAATCCCGAAATTACCCGTTTCAAAGGCTTGGGTGAAATTTCTCCCGATGAATTTAAAAATTTCATCGGAAAGGACATCCGGCTAGAACCCGTCATGATTGGAAAAGATACAACCATAGAAAATTTACTAGAATTTTATATGGGGAAAAATACTCCGACAAGACAAGAATTTATTGTAAAAAACTTAAAAACAGATCTATGAGTTAACAAAAGCTAGACAAACTAACCTTTTTTTAAACCTAAAAACCTGAAAATGTTATGAAACCCACTAAAAATGTTATGAGAATTAACAACAAAAGAGTTATTCCATTTATTGAAAAATTTTACGCATTGTTGTTCTTGGCGTTATTAGCAGCAACTATTCTGATTGTTATACCCATTGGTGTTATCGTAAATACTATATCTCCTTATTATCTTATAGGAATTATTTTGGCACTACTTTTCTTATTATACAAATTAGGCCATCAACACATAGAATATGACAGCGACGGAGAGGTCATCAATATAAGAACCCAGGATGTCTTTTGGTCAAAGTATTTTCCTCAGCAAAAAATCAATATGGATTTTCCCAAAAACAAATTGATTTCTTACAGAATACATCAGACACTATTCAAAAAAAATTTAGAATTATTTGTAACCAGTAAGCGGACTGCGCATGGCATTACCAAATTAAAGTTCAACATCACATTTCTCAATAAATCTGAAACCTCAGATCTGAAAAGATCTCTAAATAAAATAATAAAAAACAACAAAGAACTAGCAAACAATACAGAAGAGGCAGAGCAAAATGAATGATTATCAAAACGAAGAAACCATAAAGAAAATTTCGGGAATGTACGAGGACTGGTTCCTTGACTATGCCTCTTATGTAATCCTTGAAAGAGCAATCCCCTCTATCTATGATGGACTGAAACCTGTACAACGGAGGATTCTCCACTCCATGAGAGAACTGGAAGACGGCCGTTATAACAAAGTTGCCAATGTAGTAGGGAACACCATGAAATACCATCCTCATGGTGATATGGCAATTACCGACGCCATGGTTCAGATCGGACAAAAAGAATTACTCATCGATACGCAGGGAAACTGGGGAAATATCCTTACCGGAGATGGTGCCGCCGCTTCACGCTACATCGAAGCCCGGTTGACTCCCTTTGCTTTAGAGGTTGTTTTTAATCCCAAAACCACAGAATGGCTTCCTTCTTATGATGGACGAAACAAAGAACCCAATGATTTGCCCGTAAAATTTCCTTTGTTACTTGCACAAGGTGTGGAAGGAATTGCCGTAGGGCTTTCAACCAAAATTTTACCACATAATTTCAATGAGTTAATTGACGCTTCCATCCTGCACCTGAAAGGAAAAAAATTCACATTTTTCCCCGATTTTCTAACCGGAGGTTTAATCGATATAAGCGATTACAATGATGGGCAACGCGGAGGGAAAATTCGCGTAAGAGCAAGAATCCAGCAAGAAGATAAATCTACCCTCAAAATTACAGAAATCCCTTTTGGAACTACAACGGGAAGCCTTATCGATTCGATTCTGAAGGCAAATGACAAAGGGAAAATAAAACTGAAAAAAGTAGAAGATAATACTTCCGACAGTGTAGAAATAATTGTTCATCTCGCACCGGGCGTTTCGCCTGACAAGATGATTGATGCGCTTTATGCATTTACCGATTGTGAAATTTCCATTTCCCCAAATGCCTGTGTCATCAACGTAAATACCCCTCAGTTTCTGACAATTTCTGACATTCTCCGGCACAATACGGACAACACTGTTGACCTGCTCAAAAGAGAATTGGAAATAGAACTCAATGAATTACAGGAACAGTGGCATTTTGCTTCTCTGGAACGAATTTTTATCGAAAAAAGAATCTATCGTGACATTGAGGAGCAGGAAACATGGGAAGGTGTTATTCATGCCATCGATATAGGATTGAAACCACATATCGCTCATTTATTGCGTGACGTCACCGAAGAAGACATTGTAAAACTGACCGAAATCCGAATTAAAAGAATTTCCAAATTTGATTTGGACAAGGCGCAGCAAAATATAGAAGCACTTGAAGGGAAAATCGAACAGGTGAAATTTCATTTGGAAAACCTGATTGATTACGCCATCAATTATTTCAAAAATCTGAAAACCAAATACGGAAAAGGCCGTGAACGCAAAACCGAAATCCGTATTTTTGACACTATTGATGCTACAAAGGTTGCTGTTGCCAATGTTCGTTTTTATGTTGATAAAGCAGAAGGGTTTATCGGGACTTCACTCAAAAAAGATGAGTTCCTGTTCGAATGTTCTGACATTGACGACATCATTGTTTTCAAAGATGACGGAAATATGATGGTAACAAAAGTCGATGCCAAAACATTTGTCGGAAAAGGAATTCTCCACGTCGCCGTTTGGAATAAAAATGACAACCGGACCATATATAACCTGATTTACCGCGATGGAAAAAACGGCCCATCCTACCAAAAAAGATTTGCCGTTACCGGAATTACCCGAGACAAAGAATACGACCTGACCAATGGAAACAAAGGTTCCGGAATACTTTATTTTTCAGCGAATCCTAATGGGGAGGCCGAAGTAATCCAAATTGTGCTCAAACCGCATCAACGATTGAAAAAATTAAAATTCGATGTGGATTTTTCTGAATTGGCAGTAAAAGGGAGAAATAGCAAGGGCAATCTGGTTACCAAATACCCTGTCAAAAAAGTAGAATTGAAAGAAGAGGGCGTTTCTACTCTTGCGCCAAGAAAAATTTGGTTCGACGACACCGTAAAACGTTTAAATGCAGATGGAAGAGGCGAACTTCTGGGAGCATTCAAAGGAAATGACAAGATATTGACTGTCACAGATAAGGGTGAAGCCAAATTGACCACTTTTGAGCTAAGTAACCGATATGACGAAGAATTACTTATCATCGAAAAATGGAATCCTGACAAACCGATTTCATGCGTCTATTACGACGCCGAAAAAGAACGCTATTTTGTAAAACGTTTTTTACTGGAGGACACGCTCAATCCCCAACCGTTTTATTTTCTGGAGGACAGCAATTCATTTATAGAATTAATAACAACTCAGTCAAAACCCGTAATAGATCTGCTTTTTGCCAAAGTAAAAGGTAACGAGCGCGAGCCGGAAGTTATCGATTTGGAAGAATTCATTGCAGTAAAAGGTATCAAAGCGCAAGGAAACCAGTTGACGTCTCACAAAGTCAAACAAATCAACCTGCAGCCTCCGGTTGAAATAGAGGATGCTTCGATCCCGCTTAATAACCAGGAAGAGCCCGAGTCACAATCAGGAGAAGCACCCGACGATTTGGAAGGAATCATTGGTGAACAAGCTACTTTGTTTTAATTTGAAAATGGGTTAATTTGAAGATTTGAAAAATAATCTTAATAACCTCACGTCAAATATTCGTTTAAAATTTAAAATATCAAATATGTCCATAGCATTCATTACTATAATCATCATTGCAGTAAATGTAATTTTCAGTATGAAGGGTTTCAATGACCCAGGATTTTTTAACCGGTATAAATTCCAAACAGGAGCTATCCTCAACGGAAAACAATACGACCGGATCCTGACCTCTGGCTTTCTGCATGCGGACTACACGCATCTTATATTTAATATGCTGACGCTTTATTTTTTCGCAAATGTCGTGATTCAATTCTTCGCCAGCCCGGCTTATTTTGCTTATGGAGTACAGGGGATACCAAACATGACAACCGGTTACATTATGTTTGCCGTCGTATTTTTAGTTGCCGTCCTTGCCGGTAATTTATTGGCGCTCTTCTTCCAGCGTAACAATCCCTATTATTCCGCCGTAGGGGCATCCGGAGGGGTTTCAGGGGTATTGTTTGCAGCCATTGCTACTTATCCTGAAATGACCTTAGGGTTGATGTTCATAATTCCTATGCCGGGCTGGGTTTTCGGAATTTTGTATTTAGGCTACTCTGTTTATGGAATGCAGAAACAATTGGGAAATATCGGGCACGAAGCACATTTAGGAGGTGCTATCGTAGGATTAATTGCACCGATTATTTTCTATCCGGAAATTTTTACTGTAAATAAACTTTATATTTTGGGCATGTTAATCCCGATTGCGGTTTTATTCGTTTTGGCAATTAAATCAAGCAGAAGATAAAAAATCCTGACAGGTTTTCAGAAACCTGTCAGGTTGTATGCTTACTTCGAATTTCGTACAGCGAGACTCGAGTTAATATCTGTAATATTCAGGTTTAAAAGGCCCTTGAACCTCAACTCCTATATATTCAGCCTGCTTTTGTGATAAAGTTTCCAATTCCACACCTAATTTAGCAAGGTGCAAAGCCGCAACTTTTTCATCTAAATGTTTTGGCAAAGTATAAACTTCATTTTCATACTTATCGGAATGGTTCCACAATTCAATCTGAGCCAAAGTCTGGTTTGAGAATGAATTACTCATCACAAAAGAAGGGTGTCCCGTTGCACAGCCCAAATTCACCAAACGCCCTTCCGCCAAGATAATAACATCTTTGCCATTGATAGTGTATTTATCTACCTGTGGTTTGATTTCATCTTTTGTGTTGCCATAGTTTTCATTCAGCCATGCCATATCGATCTCATTATCAAAATGCCCGATGTTACAAACAATCGCTTTGTCTTTTAATTTCATGAAATGTTCGCCACGAACAATTCCGAAGTTTCCGGTAGTTGTGATCACAATATCTGCGTTTTCAATTACGGTGTCCAATCTTTTCACTTCATAACCTTCCATCGCTGCCTGTAAAGCACAGATCGGGTCAATTTCAGTAACCGTAACAATTGCTCCAGCTCCGCGGAATGAAGCCGCAGTTCCTTTTCCCACGTCACCGTATCCGCAAACTACTACGCGTTTTCCGGCAATCATCAGATCAGTCGCACGTTTGATCGCATCAACCGCAGACTCACGGCATCCGTATTTATTGTCAAACTTCGATTTGGTAACCGAATCATTTACATTGATGGCTGGCATTACCAAAGTGCCGTTTTTCATTCTTTCATACAAACGGTGAACACCAGTTGTGGTTTCTTCCGAAAGACCTTTGATGTCTTTTGCCAATTCAGGAAAACGGTCAAAAACCATATTGGTCAGGTCACCACCATCATCCAAAATCATGTTCAATGGTTTTCTGTCTTCACCAAAAAATAAAGTTTGTTCTATACACCAGTCGAACTCTTGTTCATTCATCCCTTTCCAAGCATATACAGGAATGCCGGCAGCGGCAATTGCAGCAGCAGCATGATCCTGTGTTGAAAAAATATTACAGGAGGACCAGGTAACCTCAGCTCCCAATTCCACCAAAGTTTCAATCAAAACTGCGGTTTGGATAGTCATATGCAGGCATCCTGCAATCCTCGCGCCTTTTAATGGTTGAGCCGCTTTATATTCTTCTCTGATTGCCATCAGCCCCGGCATTTCAGCCTCGGCAAGTTTTATTTCTTTTCTTCCCCATTCTGCCAAAGAAATATCTTTAACTTTGTAAGGCAAAAATTCAGTTTGTGTACTCATATTTAATGAATTATTATAAGGTTAGGATTAACTTCCAAAATAAGGATGCAAAGTTACAAACTATTTTTTCAATGATGAAATGCCGCTAATTGATTCACTACATAAAGACGATTTCACACGGATCATTTGTTGGAAAACAGATGAACCTGAGGAGGAATTGCTGGAATTTTTACAGCTCAATCCTTACAGAATTATGAAATACCTGACGCTAAGTCCCAAGCAAGGAAAAGAATACCTGGGATTGAGGGCGTGTTTAAAAGTTTTGAATTTAGACCTGGAAATTTATTACGACTCAAGAGGAAAACCTTTTTTACCTGCCAGCAATCAGATTTCCATCACACATTCTTACAATATGGTTTGCGTAGGATTGAGTGAATTCAATATCGGAATTGATATAGAGAAAAATCGTCCGGAAAAAATCCACAATATCAAAGAAAAGTTTGTGCGTGAAGATGAGGCTCTTTGGCTTCCCCAAGAAAATGAAAGTGATTATTTACACGTCATTTGGGGCATCAAGGAAGGATTGTACAAGCTCAATGGCGGAAACCTATGGAACTTCCTTCATCATTACCGGGTTGAACCTTTTGAACTAAAAGAAAAATCACCAATTAAATGTTGGATCTCAGATGAAATTCAAAGCCGCAAATATTTTGCTTATTATACAAAAGTCGAAGATTACTTTTTAATTTGGGTTTTAGATTATGAATGAATTCATCAATTACCTGACAGAACCCTACAAAAGTTATGAACCCTGGCAAATCAGCCTGGAAATATTCGCCTCAATTTTAGGGATTGCGAGTGTATTCTTTTCGATGAAAAGAAATATTTGGGTTTACCCGACAGGAATTATTTCCACAGCGATTTACATTTATCTGCTGTTCAACTGGGGATTGTATGGTGATATGCTTATCAATGTCTATTATACGATTATGAGCGTTTACGGGTGGATTCTTTGGGGTAAGGCAACAGAAGAAGATCATGTACATGTTCCGGTTTTACGGATGAACAAAAAAGAATATTTCACCGGAAGTATCTTTTTCATCTTCAGCATCTTATTTGTGTTGACAATCTATTATTACCGTCCGGTAGTTCAAAATAATTTTGATTTGACTCATTTAAAGGACATTGGGTTTCACTACACAAAAATCGATTATATCGATTCTGTTTTAACCGCAATATTTTTGGTAGGAATGTGGCTGATGGCACGCAGAAAGATTGAAAACTGGATTTTCTGGATCGTAGGAGATTTCATCGCTATCGGACTATTTCTGGAAAAAGGATATGCCATTACCGCATTCCAGTATTTGATTTTTACAGTTCTCGCAATAAATGCTTATTTCCTTTGGAAAAAACAATTAGGAAAAACATAAGAGATTTTATAATTTTAAACTCTAAAACCTTAATTTTTGACCTAAATGACCTACCAACAAAAACCAATAAAAAACTGGGCGGAAGATGACCGTCCCAGGGAAAAGCTTTTACTCAAAGGACAGCGTGTTTTATCTGATTCCGAGTTATTGGCAATCATTATGGGAAGCGGATCCCGTGATGAATCTGCAGTGGATCTGGCAAAAAGAATTCTCAATTCGGTTGAGAACAACTGGAATAATTTATCACGCCTCAGCGTAAATGATTTGTGTAAATTCAAAGGCATCGGCGAAGCCAAAGCAATCAGCATCATCACTGCTTTGGAAATCGGAAAAAGACGTGCGGCGCAAGGTCTTTTGGAAAAACCTAAAATCAGTTCCAGCAAAGATGCTTTTACACTTTTTCAAAGTCTGATTGGCGATGCCAATGTGGAGGAATTCTGGGCTTTGTATCTGAATCAGGGAAATTATGTAGTTCGGAAAGAACAAATCAGCAAAGGAGGGATTAGTTATACGGCTGTTGACGTGAGGGTCATTTTAAAAATCGCTCTCGAGGAAATGGCCACCGGAATTTTTTTAGCGCATAATCATCCGTCCGGGAATCTGAATCCCAGCCAGGCCGACAAAAACCTTACCCGAAAAATCAAAGAGGCCGCAACAACTTTTGACATTGAGATAATGGATCATCTGATTGTCACGCAAAAGTCTTATTTTAGCTTTGCCGATGAAGGTTTGCTTTAATGGAAAATAAAATCCTGATTTACAGCCCTGAAATTACATCCAGAATTGAATATATATTTGATTTTGTGCTGAATGAATTTTTGGGACTGGATGTCAAATTTACTTCCGACAGAGATGAATTTATTCAGTCAGTAAACCCAAAAATTAATTATTCCAAAGAACAATTTGCAGATGAAATTCATTTGGTTTCAGATGAATTTATGTCTGAAACCGGAATTTCTGGTAATGTGAATTTTCAAAGTTTAAATGTACCCGGAAAATTGTTTTTTGCATTGAGTCGGTATGAGGAATATTTACCTCAACAAAAAGATGCGCACAACAGGATTTCAGGAATCGGAAAAGTTTATAAAACACCTTTTACAGATGAATGGATTTTGAATTTCCAGAAAGAATTAAAACAAAAATATCCGCACCTGGAATTCAAAAAGCGAACATTTGAAATGGTTGTGACCTGTGATGTCGACCAGACCTGGAAATACAAACACAAAGGTTTTAAAAGAACTTTGGGTGCTTTTGCAAAAAATCTGGTGAAGTTTAATTTGAGTGAATCCGCCACTCGCAGAAATGTAATTTCAGGAAAACAGGCTGACCCTTATGATACTTTTGACTACTTCAAAGAACTAAAAGAGAAATACGGATTTAAAATGATTTTCTTTTGGCTGATGGCTGATTATGGAAAATTTGATAAGAATAATCCCATAGAAAATCGTCCGTTTCAAGGAAAAATAAAAGAGGCTTCTTCCTGGGCTGAAATCGGAATTCACCCGTCTTATGCTTCGAATTGTTCCATAGAAAAACTGAAAGTTGAAATTCAACGATTGGAAAGGATTTCGGGTGCGAAAATCACAAAATCACGCCAGCATTATATAAAATTAAATTTTCCGGAGACTTACAGAAATCTGATTGAAAATGGAATTCAGGAAGACTACACCATGGCTTATGCAGACGAAACCGGATTCCGCGCCGGGACCTGCACGCCATTTCATTGGTATGATTTGAACAAGGAAGAAAAAACAAATCTTAAGGTTCATCCCTTTTGTGTGATGGATGTAGCCATGCGGAATTATATGAAACTATCGCCCGACGAAGCCAAAGCTGAAATTCTAAGACTAAAGTCTGAAATCCAAAAAGTGAACGGGCAGATGATAGTTCTTTTTCACAATTCCAATTTCGCTGAAGACTGGAAAGATTGGAGAAACGTACTGGAGAGTTTATTTTAAGTTTCTACTTTTGCTCAATATGTTCCAGCTCCAAAAAATAAAAAGAAAGAATCTCGACACTGATAAATATTCACAAGCATTGAACGATTCGCTTAATTACCGGATCTATGCCGAAACCTGGTATCTGGACATCCTGACTAACGAGAAATGGGAATGTTGGATCTATGGGGATTATGAAGTGATAATGCCAGTTCCTTTGCAATTCAAATTCGGGTTTAAGTTTGTTTTGCAGCCAATCTTTTGTCAGCAGTTAGGGGTATTTTACAAAGAAGAAATTTCAGATGAATTATTTGGGGTTTTTGAGAAAAAGCTTCACAAATACCAGGTCAGGAGTTATTGTTTCAACGAAGAAAATACCGAAAGATATAACCCGGATGGTGAAAAAAAGGTAAACCATGTTCTGGATTTGAGTTTACCTTATGAAATACTACGAAAAAATTACAATCGCAACAGAAGAAGAAAGTTAATCGGTTTACCGGAAAATTATCATTTGCTTTTGTCGGAATCAGTAGACGATTTTATTCAACATTTCAAAATAGAATATCCTTTTTTGGCTAAGAAAGACTGGGCAGATAAAATCAGTATGATTATGAAGCAGGCTTTTCAAAAACAAATCGGCTATCAGTGCAGAGTGGAAGA
This sequence comes from uncultured Weeksellaceae bacterium, assembly GCA_964554275.1. Taxonomy (GTDB): domain Bacteria; phylum Bacteroidota; class Bacteroidia; order Flavobacteriales; family Weeksellaceae; genus Moheibacter. Next base: position 1,401 of record CAZKOC010000027.1, on the reverse strand, counting down.
CAATCACTCAGATCTGGTAGCAGCACTTTTTTATATCAAAAAAAATAATCGGATTTTTCAATTGGGAGCTACCCGCGCGAAAAGCAATAATGATGCAGGTTTTTTTACCCTTATAATTGACCATACCATTCATTTATTTTCAAATTCAGAAAACTTTTATTTTGATTTTGAAGGTTCTTCCATCCCGGGCGTTGCTCAATTTAACGAGAGCTTTGGTGCTCAGAAAAATTATTTCACAAACTATTCCAACATAAATTTGATTAGACGAAATACTAAAAAATTATCGGTTGATTAAACGATTGACAATTTTTAATGGTAGTATCTTGAAGACTTCGTCTTTCATTTTTTTCAGAAAAGGTTTAGGATTGTAAGGAATTTCTTTCCATTCCGGAGTATTTTCATTAATAACCTGATAGATTAACCCATTATAAGCAGAACGTTCTTCAACTGTCGTATTGTGAATGATGTCTAAAATCAGCTGTCGGTTGGATAACGGGCAAAATATTTCTACGCCCGAAATATCTTGCTCATACGCATACTGAGCACAATATGGAGCCATATGATGTTCCCAATGAAATAAATCCAGTAAAGACAAATGCCTGCATTTTTTTAAATATGATGGCGTGGAATTTAACCAAACCCCCATGGAGTTTGTTAAATATTCAGTCGGAGGATAATGAAAATAGTCGGTAAAATCTTGTGAAGAATTAAAATTCTTATGATAAGGATTGATGCTGTTCGTACTATTTCTTAACATTTCCCCGGCATATCCGGCAATGACAACAGTATTGGAGTTTTGATAATTATCTGACAGCCATTCTATATTTCGTAGTTTAGAAAGAACACGTGGAAAAAGAAACTGTGGTTTATAAAATTCAAGAAACTTACTCGTTAATTTTTCCGGTTTTATTACAGATAAATTAATTTTCTTTTGCCCCGTTAACTGTTTTGCTATAATCAAATCGGTGTCACTTTCTGACTCCCTCTTGTATAGAAAATATTCGACTTTTTCTTCCCGGGGCATAGAATTAAAAATCAACCGGCTGTCACTACCGGCCGTTACAGCAAAAAGAATCTTGGAAAACCTTTCTATACAGGCTTCCATCGAACCATAAATGGTATTTCGAATCCTTTTCTTTAGAATTTCTTTGGAAATAGTCTGAACTGTAAAAGGAATTCTTTTTATTTCTTTTTTCTCGGTTTCAATTAAAAAATTGGGAAGCAAACGATTTAATTTATCATCCAGATACTCATCACCCGGAAACCACTCTTCCAATAATTTAAATCGTTTTGAACTGATGATTTTTTGCTTTTCGGGCGGAATGACAAATTCCATACCTGTCACATCATAAAATAATTTTGGCGAAGAAGTACAATAGAAATCATCATTTAAGTAGGTAT
>CAZKOC010000026.1:11749-16627 GCA_964554275.1 uncultured Weeksellaceae bacterium | reverse complement strand
TAACTCCCGAAATGATCAAGCCTATAATACCCGGAATATTTAATCTTTTAAGTAATATAGGTGCCAATAGTATAATAAGCAATACAAGCGAAAAAATCAACACGGGATTGTGTAATGGCAACTCAAACTCGCGAGCTAGTTGGCTAAAAAAATTCGTCATATTCCTTAATTTATTTATTTACAATTCATTATATAATTAAGTAATAAGACCAAAACTTAAATTCGGATAATAAAAATGTGTAAAAGTTCAGTCATTTAAACAAACTTACAAAAAATGGACTAACTAAGGGGTACGTTAAAAGTTAAATCAAAATATCAAAGCAGCAATTTGTCCGATTTGAAATTGAATCTAATTGGCCGAAGTGATTTTTTTGTGCCTGTTCATTTTTACACTCAGCAACAGGTAACTAATTATACCAAACAATGTTGCGCAAGCAATGCTCAGAATGAAACTCCCCGTCAGGTATTCGGAAAGGTGCTGTCCCAGAAAATCTTTATAAGATTTAAACGTGCTCCATTCAAACGGTTCAGGATTGGGTTTTCCCAAAATATAGCTTCCGATTTTTAGAGACCCGTAAATGATGAAAGGGATAAGGGGAGGAAGGCTTATATTTGAAAAAGCAAAAGCAATCAGCTTGTTGAGTCGTAAAACAAATGCTAAAAATAACACGACAATCGTTTGGAATCCCCATAGCGGCGAAAGTCCTATAAGTACACCCAAAGCAACTGACAGTGATTTTTTTAAATTGGAATCTTCACTGTGCAGCAAATCTTCCAGAAAGAAACGTTTGAATCCTTTTTGATTGAAAGACCTGAAATAATCTCTTGGTTTTATATAGAACAAAGCGATAATAACCAACCACGTATTGAGCAAACTGATCCTTGAAAAATCTTTGAAAGGCCTAAAATGTGACACACGTTCTGATTCATCATATAAAACCCGGATCGGCACATTTTTCACAGGGATTCCCGTCCAGGCGGATTTTACGATGATCTCAATTTCGAATTCAAATTTACGCGTGAAGAATCTTATTTTTCCCATTCTCTTGATCGGATACAACCGGAACCCGGATTGTGTATCATTTAACCTGATCCCTGTTTCGAACCAAAACCAAAAATTGGAAAAGCGATTTCCAAAACTACTTTTTTTAGGAATCCCTTCCTGTTCCATATTTCGGTCACCTATGAGCAAAGCTTCGCCATTCTGAAGAATTTCATTTACAAAAACAGGAATATCTTCCGGAAAGTGCTGGCCGTCAGAGTCAATTGTAACCGCAAAATCGAAATTTCTCTCCAGCGCTTCTTTGAAACCTTTTCTCAATGCGAAACCTTTTCCTGTGTTTTGAGGAAAATGAATCTGATGGATTTGCGGAAATTTGTTTAAAATACTTGGAGTAGAGTCTGTTGAACCATCATTAATTACAATCACATTTGAGGTGAGTTTCAATGTTTTTTCCAACACATTTCTTAGTGTTTTTTCATTATTATAGGTTGGGATTATGACACATCCGTTTATAGTAGAGAGAGTGTTGTGCATAAAGCATCCTTTACTTTTTGGAAAACTCTGAGAAGTATCCGTTAATCATTTCGGTCAATTCTTTGTCTTTTATGTTAGGCAGGGCATTTTTTATAAATTTTTTATCTTCTTCTATATTTTGATTGTATTTTAAAAATTTAGGAAGATTTTCCTGGATGCTGAGCCTTATAAGCCGAATTTCCACATTGTCAGGATCATTTTTTATTGCTTTTTCCACCCAATCTACAGCCTCTTTTACTTTTGGCTTACGTTTTGTCAAGGGCTCGTAACGAGCCAAAAGCATTTTCCCCGCGCCTTTGTAAGCAACCATTACGGCTTTATCCGATTGAGAAACGTCCTGAACCAAGTCATAGAAAGCATTGGCTTTTTCTTCTGATTTAGTGGCATCCCTGTAGGCTTTTCTGATGTTTGTGGACTGGGCAGATAACAAAATGCTTCCCAATAACAGCATGAACAAAACGGCATTTTTCATAATTAGATTTTTTGAAATAACCCGCTGAATTTAAGTGCAGGGCTATCTTCAATCAGAACGGTGCTTTTTACAGATAACTCATTTTCATTGATTTGTTCAAATTGAAGCTCGAACTGCACATCTTCATTCAGTTCCGGGTTGATTATTGCCATAAACTTCACATTTCGTGCCGTTTTTAACATCAGGTTCATTCCCGCCCATTTTTCGCTTAGTTCTTTAATGATCTGCATGGTGCAAACACCTGGTGTTACAGGGTGATTTGGAAAATGTCCTTTGAATATAGCATGAAACTTGTCGATCTTTACCAAAGCCAAAAGTTTGTCACTTTCTGATTGGTCTAAATTTACTATTTTGTAAAAACCGTTGAGAAGCTCCATCTATGAAAATTATTATTTATTTAAATGGAATTTGTAAGCGATTCCGATTTGGAAAACCTGATTCAGACTTGATTTGCCATCGTCCACATTGAAGAAATCATTAATATCAATCACCCCTTGTTTGTATCTGGCTTCCAAAGACAATCCAAAGGGAAAATCATATCCAAGCCCTCCAACTATTGCAAAATCAAAAGGCTGAACATCAGAATCACCAAGATAGTTACCATTATCATCATAATAATCTTCGTATGTCCAATCGGAGAAAGTATCATTTACTTTAAAGTTGAATTCCGGGCCGGCTAAAATATGAAAACCGTCTACCAAATATAATTTATTGATAAGCCCAACGGTAAAATAATTCAATTTTAAATCTTCGTTTGTATTGTAAATATCGGTAGCTCCTTGCATGGAAAACCCAAGCTCGGGCTGGAGTGCATATCTTTCTGAAAATTTCACGGCAAATGCTAGGCCTACATAAGCCCCGGTCAGGCCTTTGCCTTCAACATCACTTACATTGGCGATGTTTGCCCCGGCTTTCGGGCCTAACCATAATTCCACTTGTGCATTGGCAAAACCAAACACTAATAATAGAGAGCATACAGTAAATAATTTTTTCATCAAATTGTTTTTAATTATTATCCAGCAAATGTAAGTAAATTTTAATTTTCATGTCACTATGGGAGATTTCTACGTCGGGAAATTCAGAACCATTGTATTTATATTCCAGGTTAATTTTTTCTTTTTTTCTTCCGGTCATTGTTGTTTTTTGCAGAACATTATTTTTCAGATAATAGTAAACGGGATTTCCATGAATTTTACTTTCTAAAATTATAAAATCTTCTTGTTCATATGATTGCAATATTTTATTTACTTCAGTAAATAATAAATTAAAGTCTTTCTTCAGTAGGTTAAGAATGATTTTTCTGTCCAGTTCTTCCATCACATAATTAATTCTCATTTCCTGATTTTCCAATTCAAAATCGAGCATTTTTCCACCGAATTCATTCAGGAAAGCAAAACGGTAATGATTTGGGTTTAATTTTTTGCTGGCCACAATTCCTCCAAAATGATTCTCATAAGCCTCAATTGACATCCGGAATGATTTTTCAGTGCCAGAGTTAATTAAAAAATCAGGGGTATAAAAATCTATTTTTTTTTCAGAAACCCGAAAACCGTCAGAATAAGAAGCACACGAAAACAATAAAGTCAGGAATAAACTACTTAAAGGTAAACTTTTCATCGGCAATAGTTGTGTTTTTCTTGTGATTGCTGAATTCTATGAGCGTATAGTCCAAAGAAGGCTCGATACTTTTCATTTTTTTAAGAAAAAATGTTGTTCCATCAAAAGTCAAGTCGATTTGTTTGATGTATTTTTTATAATTCTTATCGGCCGGAATCAGTTTCGTCTGAAAGTCCGGACCATTTTTGTAATAGGTTATGGTAAATTTTTCTTCATCAAAAATGTCTGTTCCACTTATGGTTCCTAATATTATTTTGTTCAGATCTTTAAGTAATTTACTAGATGAAAGTTCTACTTGCTTTTTCTTTCCATTGTCATTTACAAACATTTTTTCCTGATTGAAAATCACATAATAACTGAATGGGGAAGTGTATTCCCAACGGATTTTTGAAGTGGATTTGTAATATAATTTACCGGAAGATTTTACATCATTTTCCATAAAATCCAAGTGTTTTGTTTGTGTGAAGTCACTTTGCAGTGAAGTCATATTTTTACTTAGTGATGCAATATTTTGTTTAAATGTTTTGACCTCCGCGGTGGTCAGTTTCGTTTGTGAAAAAGTAAAAATCCCTACCAGAAAAGCAAAAATCAACAGTTTATATTTGTTCATAAGAATCGGAATTGATTAGTTCGTCAACAGTTGCAAAGGTAAAATTTCTCTTTTGAAGTTCAGGTAACAATTGCTCTAATATCGGGATGATGTTTGGGAGATGATCATGCAGGAGAATAATGCTTCCAGATTTCACCTTCTTCAAAATTCTTTGTACAACTTTTTCAGGAGTATTATTGGGAACAGTATCAAACGAACGGATACTCCAGCCGATGACCGTATGATTGGTTTCTTTTATCGCTTTTGAGAGATGCGGAGTCGTTACACCAAAAGGCGGACGGAAAAACCGCGGCTTTTTTCCAATGATTTTAAAGACTTCAGAATCCGTATTTTTAATCTCTTTCAACCAGTTCTGAGTGTTGTTAAAATCAATTGTCTTGGAATGTGAAAAACTATGATTTCCAATCGTATGACCTTCATTGTGAATCCTGGAAAGAATATGAGGATATTGCCGGATATTTTGCCCAATACAAAAAAAAGTAACCTGTGCATTGTATTTTTTAAGTAAATCCAACACGTAAGAAGTATAAATAGGATGAGGACCATCGTCAAACGTCAGAGCAATTTTATTTCCAGTGGGGTTTCCACTATTGATTGATTTGAGAAAGAAATTGAGTTGAATATTAAAAGAAGCAATGGAAA
>CAZKOC010000026.1:2165-11649 GCA_964554275.1 uncultured Weeksellaceae bacterium | reverse complement strand
CTATTGATTGATTTGAGAAAGAAATTGAGTTGAATATTAAAAGAAGCAATGGAAATAAATATCAATAAAGCCAGCATCGGAAGTATTGAAAAATACCATTTGATATCAAAATAGTATAGTAAGCCGGAAAAAAGAACGGTATCAAAAATCAATATGTAAAAAATGAGTTTAGATTTCATTTTATAAGAAATTCGCTTTATCTAAATCAAAAAATATCATCCTACAAAGTTCTTCCAACTTCCATCTTCCGACTCCCAACCAATTTTATTTCTTAATCAATATCAAACTATGATTTTGTCCTCTTCGCTGGTTATAAATCAAGATGGTTTGGTAATTTTCTTTTTCCAATTCATTGAATTTCAATACAGAAGGAATTTGCTGATGTTCAAATATTTTCAATGCAATACCAACAGCCAAAGAAGTTATGGAGTCAAATTCTCCCAAGGTATTTTTATAAACAATTTGCGGAATATTTTGAAACAAGGATTCAGAAAGATTTTGGTAAATCTTATCGTAACGGTTGTCGCCATTGTTTCCTAAAATAATCCCATCTAACTCATTTACCGAAATTTCATTATCCTGTAAAAACTCCAAAATGAATTCTTCAGGGTTTCCAAGTTCAAAAGTAGTCTTCAGAGCTGAAATTTTACCCAAACAACTTTCTTTTTGTTCATTCGAAGCTACAAAAAATCCGGTCCCTTCCGAGATAATTTCCCCCCGTGAAATTAATTTCAAATCCGTTGGAATTTGAGGATTTTCCTCATTTAAATAACCAATTGAATTCCAGAATTTTTGAGTTTGCTCGCTGACTTCCTCCAATCCGCCAATTAAAATAGTTTCTCCCGGATTTTCGGTCAAATGAAGCATTGCATCCAAAACCGCCGACTCAAATGAATTGGAATTATTTGTATAAGTCATATTGTATCCCTTACAACCCAGAGAAAGCGCAATAGTCGCAGCAGCCATATTGTGTGTGGATTGAATGAAAGGAGTCGGATTGAGCAGACCGCCATCGTCATCCCACATAGCTTCTACAAATTTTTCTGAATCGCGCAGGCAGCCTTCTCCGGTTCCGGTTATGACTGCGTCAATTTTCGGATTTCCGGCATTTTGAATTGCTTTTTGCGAAGCATAAACTGCCATCCGCATGCTTTTTCCCATTCGCCTGAGCTGTAATGCCGGAATGAATTCTTTGTAATCCGGATCAATCACTTTGATGCCGTTTTCAGTATATTCAGAAATCTCCTCAAAAAAATATTCATCCCGAAATGTGGGTTGAATGGAAATGCAACACGAACCGTACAGGTAGATTTCCCTCATTTTAATTTATTTGAAAAATTAAACTACTGCAATTCCCGCCAAATCCCAACGAATTGGACAAAATGGTTTTGATTTCCTTTTGTTTGATCCCGGTTTGAGGAATTAAATCAAATTCACTCATCGGAGTTTGAAAATTAAGATTGGCAAAAACCGTTTGATTTTTTAGTGCCAATAAAGAAAAAACAGCTTCCACAGCTCCTGCAGCGGCCAATGTATGTCCTGTAAATGCCTTGGTAGAACTAAAATCGGGAACCTTGTCAAAAACCCGTAAAAGTGATTTTCCTTCCGACAAATCATTGTTGGGTGTTGCTGTTCCGTGTGCATTTACATAATCGATTTCTTCCGGCTTCAAACCTGCGATTTCCAAAGCGGTTTTGATAGCGAGATAAGCACCTTCTCCGTCGTCAGAAGACGCGGTTTGGTGGAAAGCATCATTCGCGTTTCCATATCCGGACAGAAAACCCAGAATATCTTTTCCTTTTGCCGGTTTTTCAGATTCCAAAACGATGTAAGCCGCCGCTTCTCCTAAATTTAAACCTTTCCGGTTGTTGTCAAAAGGCATGCAATGTTCGTCCGAATAAATCATCAGGGAAGAAAATCCATTGATAGTGAAAGCTGATAAGCTATCGGTTCCTCCTACGATTGCGCGGTCGAGCAATCCGGCTCTGATCATTCTTGCACCCAGCATAATGGCATTGGCAGCCGATGAACAAGCGGTACTTATAGTTGTGATATAATCATTTATCCCCAGTTTTTTTGCAATCTGTTCGGCGTGAACACCACAATTTTGAGTAGGAATAAATTTTTTGTTTTCATCCGATTCCAAAAAATCAAAATAATATTTTTCGGTTGCATCCATTCCACCGACGGTTGTGGCGGAAATGAATCCGGTTTTGAGCCCGTCATTCAAATTCAGTTTGGCAGATTGAGCCGCTTCTTTTGCAGCCGTTAAGCCGAGTAATGTACTTCGGGTAAAGGCTTCATCAGAATTTAAATTTAGGTCGGAATAAAATTCCTCATTGGATTTCAGAATTTCTCCGACTAATTTTTCCTGATGAATTAAATTATTTTTGACAGAATATTTTTTGATTCCATGCCGGTTTTCGAGCAAAGATTTCTCGTTTTCCGGCACATTCATCCCGATGGCCGAAATTATACCCATTCCGGTAATGGCGATCGGTTGTGCTTGTATCATTTTGTACGGTGAGCTTCAATGTAATCCGCCATGGTCTGAACTGTTTCAAACACTTTCCGTCCTTCTTTCGGGTCCGCCAGCTTGATCCCGTAGGATTTGTCCAGCATTACAATTAATTCCAGTGCATCGATGGAATCCAGCCCCAATCCGTCGCCAAAAAGTGGCGTATCGTCTTGCAAATCGTCAATTGTGATATCTTCCAAATTCAATTGGGTGATGATTTTTTCTTTTAATTCCTGTGTTAATTCGCTCATTTCTTTAAATATAAATTCGTTACGTTTTCTATGGTATGTTTTGTACTTCCTTCCTTATCAATCAAATATAAAAACAAATCTAAATTATTCTCTCTCACTTCAGTCCAACCCGCCAGCACTTTTTCGGCATTGTTTTCGTTCAAAATTTGTTCGGCATAGGGAACAAGGAATTCAGGTGAAAATTTGTCAAATATAAGGAAAAGATTTTCACTCAGAAGCTGGTGACGGATGCTGATTTCGCCTAATATGATGTTGGGCAGAGTATAAACAAAAACCGCCGGACTGGGTGTGAGTTCCTCTCCGTATATGGACAGAGCATGTTTCTCATCCGAAACCCAGCTGGAACTCTGGTTCGACAAAACCAGAGCAGTGTTGGTCTCAAAGAGATTTTCTTTTTTGGAAATGAATTCTGCCGCTAAAAATGAAGCTTTACAAAGCAAATCCATTTTGAAGAATTTGGGATAATTGGCTTCAGATTTTCGATAAAGATCTTTCAGAAAATCGGAAATGTTTTCATCCGGATTTTTATGCAGAATTAATTCATCATCACAAACGATCTTATCATTTGTAATTCTGCACCAGGATTTTATATGGTAATCTTTGTTCATTTAAACTTTATACAAAACTTTTTGGGATAAGTTATTTACATTTTTCATTTAACTCAAGTTCAAAAGCTTCAGTTATATTCGGGTTTTTCATTTTTTTGGCTTCCTTGAAGTATCTATTAGCCTCTTTACATTTATTTAAATACATGTTGACTATGGAAAGTTTATATATAGTATTTGAGTTTTTGTCATCTATTTCGTATGATTTTTCAAGATAATTAAGTGCCGGTTCCAGTAGTTTTTCATCATCCTGATTGTAGTAATCTCCTAAATATGTGGTACCATAATCCGTAAGTATTTCAGAATGATTTGAATTTATAGCTAATCCTTTGTCATATTGATTCCTGGCTTCGTCAAATGCTCCTAAATTAAAATAAACAGTCCCATAACCATAGTATATATCGGCGTTTTTATTGTTTAATAAAAATGCCTGATTAAATCTTTTCATAGCTGTAACAAAATCTCCCCTTTCATAAAGATAAGTAAATCCTAACTCAACCATTTTGTCGCTTGCTTCTTCTCTGCTTTTATAATGGTTTAATATTTCATCTATAAATTCGTTATCTGATTTAATTTGTTCTTCTGACTTTTGAAAATTTCCATACTCAGGCTGGAGAGAAATATCTGACTCGGCAATTGTATTCCATTTTTCGAGATTTTGATTTTGTCCGAAAGAAATTAAAACACTAAATAATGGTAAAAAGGCAAAGAAGAGTTTCATATAAGAATATTAAGGATTCATAGCTATCAAATATAGAATAATTATCGAAAAATGATTATTCTGAATCAATCAAACCTTCTCAAAAATCGTTGCAATATTGCTTCCCCCAAATCCGGAAGCCGTTTTCAGAAAGGTTTTCAGTTCTTTCCTTTCTGCGGTTTTGATGATGTTGACCGGATAAGTCGTTCCCTGGTTTTCAAATCCCAAAGAAGGAATCAAAACATTGTTTTTCAACGAATGAATGCCTAAAACGGTTTCCAGTAAACCGCTTGCGCCCAAAGTATGACCGAAATAAGCTTTTAAACTGTTCGCAGGAATTTCCGATAATCCGGAACGATGAAAAGCGATCGCTTCCATTTCGTCGTTGTAAATTGTGGCAGTTCCGTGTGCGGAAATAAAATCAATTTTAACGGAAGAATTTCCCATCGCTTTTTGAATGCTTTTGTATAAACCTTCCCCGGTTCTCGATGGCCCTGAAATGTGGTTGGCATCGTTGTAGGTCCCGCTTCCCAGAATCCGGATTGAATTTTCTTGTGGCGTTTTTGTCAGACAAACTGCTGCAATTGCTTCGCCTAAATTTATCCCATTTCGATCTTTGTCAAAGGGTTTGCAAACCGAATCGCTTACTGCCTGAAAGGATTCAAATCCTGATAAGATGAATTTTGAAACTTCATCCGCGCCAACGATAATCGCATTTTCAAATTCATCGGATTGTAATAATCTTCTGGCATATTCAATTGCTAATGATCCTGAGATACAGGCATTAGACACGATTTGAATTTTATTTTTTAATTTGAAATAACCTTCAATTTTCTTGGTCAGCGAAGTCAACAAAGCACTTTCATTCGGAAAATTAAACTCAGGATTTTCCATAATGGAAATATTCCCTTTGGTGGAGGAAAGGATAAATAAAGTTCTGTCTGAAACCTCGATTTGATTTTCTTTGATTAAATTTTGGATACAAAGAATCATCAGTTTTTCTAACCGGGTATGGTTTTCATTCAGGTTCAAGCTGGAAAACCAACCTTCCTTTTCCTGGATCAGTGAAGCAAAAAATTCATTTTTTGAATAACTAAGATTCGAATGTTTTTGAACGGCACTTTCTCCCGAAATAATTTTATCAAAACTTAATTTACTTCCCAATCCGAAAGGTGTAATCAGGCTGTCTGCTGTGATAAAAATATCGATCATGATAATCCGTTTTTACATTTCCATTCTTCAAAAAACGGAGGATTTGACAAAAATAATTCTCCTTTTTGGTCGGTAAAAACCTGGATGGTTTCTCCCGTTGCTATCAGTTGCCCTTCTTCGTTAAAGATTTTATAGGTAAAATGCAGCTTGGCGGCTTGCTCAAAAACATAATTCGTTTCAATCATTGCCCGATCTCCATGCCGCAAAGGCAACTTATAATCTACTATACACTTCACAATAGGCGCAAACAAACCGGCATTCTGAATGTCTTTGTAAGAGATCCCATATTTTTCCCCAAATGCTTCTCGGCCGTCTTCCAGATAGGTTACATAATGGCCGTGCCAGACAATTCCCAGCGGATCCGTTTCGTTAAATCGTACTCTGAATTTTGAGGTGAGAGAGAGCATTAGATCAGATTATTTCGTTTGTTAATCCACAATGATAAAAGGAAAGTCACTATAAAGAATAAAATCAAAAGCAGTAGTTCCTTGGAGATATCGCTTAAGTTTCCATTTCGTAAAATGATGTCGTAAAAGGCGGAGATTCCCCAATTCATCGGTGAAATTACGGACAGTTTTTGCATTACTTCCGGCATCACAAAAACAGGAACCCAGATTCCGCCCAAAGCTGCTAAAATGATAGTGAAAATTGCTCCGAAAGGCGCAGATTGTTCCTGTGTTTTACTGATCGTTCCGATCAAAATTCCCAATCCTATAGCTGCAAATGCTGAGAAAATCACCACAATAGTCATTTCAAACAGATTTCCGGGTTTAAACGGGATCAACCCCAAATAAGGAAAAACGAATCGTGCAATCAACAGCATCAACGCGAACTGAATCAGGCAAATGATCATATACGTGATGATTTTACCTGAAATAGTGGTCGCGTATGAAACGGGGCTTGTACGAATCCGGATGAATGTACCGAGGTTTTTTTCTTTTACAATATTGATTCCCAGTGGAACGACAATAAAAAAAATTCCAAACAGAATCCAGGCGGGGACATTGTGTTGAACCGCATTGGGAAGGATTCCGTCTTCACCTTTTTGGGCTATGATTTCGTCAAATTCTATAACATTCCCTTCCAGTAAATTTCCATCCGTTTCAATTTCCATTTGGTCTTTGAAAATGGTATAGATCTTTTGGGTTTCCACTTTTGACAACATTTTTTCGATGTTATTTTTAACTGAATTCCGGAAAGTTTGTCCGGCAGCCGGATCAAAAAATATCTTGATTTTAGAGATAGTTTCAAGAGAATATTGAGTTTTACTTTGACTTGAACCGGATTCGTCCATTGAGAATTCTGCCAGAATTTTTTCAACATTTTCATTGATTCGTTCATCCAGCCTATTAGATAAATTCTCAGGAATGACAAGTGCAATCTGGTATTTGCCGTCACTGACTAATTTCCGCGCCATTTTTTCGTCAATCGGTTGATCTTTCCATTTCGTTACGGCTTCAATCGTTTCTGAATTGGCAATATTTTCTTCAATTGTTTTCCCGATTTCGCCTTTATCGTTATCGACCAAAATAATAGGCATTACGCTTTCGCCTACCGCCTGAAACGTGCTTTCCTGGATAAGTGTGATGGTAATCAGCAAAATCGAAGGCATCACAAACAAAATCCCCAATCCGCCCCAGTCACGGATGAGCAATAGAATCTCTTTTTTTATGGAGGCGAGTAATTTATGCATCGTTTCGGATTTGGTTACCGGTTAATTCCAAAAAAACCTCTTCTAAATTTTGAGCTTCTTTCACCGATTGAATGAGTTCGTCAGGCGTTCCTTCTTTTAGAATTTTTCCTTTGTCCAAGATAGAAATCTGGGTACAGAAATGTTGGGCTTCGCTCAAATGGTGTGAAGTGTAAACAATTGTCGCCCCATTTTGGTTGAGATTTTTCAGGATTCCCATAATTACTTCTTTGGATTGGATGTCGACTCCCACAGTTGGTTCATCCAGAAACAAAATTTCGGGCTGGTGTAAAATTCCGGTTAGGAGATTGATTCTTCGTTTCATTCCGCCGGAGAAGCTTTTGATGGTTTTATTTTGGAATTCGATTAAACCCACCTGTTCCAATCCGTTTTCAATTCTTTGTTTCAAATCCTTTCCGTGCAGGTTGTACAAGCTCCCGAAATATTCGAGATTTTCGAAAGCTGTCAAAGTTGGATACAGAGCATATTCCTGTGGTACAACCCCGATTTTTTTAAGGATTTCGGTACGGTCTTTTTTTAGGTTTAATTCGCTTATGAATAATTCTCCCGAGGTGGGGATGAGAAGTCCACACATCATTGAAATCAGGGTGGTTTTCCCAGCTCCGTTCGGGCCAAGTAAACCAAAAATTTCGCCTTTTTCTACGGTGAGACTGAGATCAGCGATAACAAAGGTTTTTTTGTGATCGTACGATTTGCTTATATTTTTACAGGCAATGGCTTTCATCAACTGCGAAAGTAGAAAAAAGTTTGTACAAAGTACAATGAAGTTAGGATTAATTCAAGGTTCGAAATTAGAAATCCGAAGTTGGATTTTCGTTAACGTAAGAGTTAAAATGAGCTTCGGCTAAATACTTTTCTTCAATTTTTTGTAGAATTCTTTTTCCCGTTCCGCAATCCCTAAAAGTTGATTGGAAAGTGTTTCATAAACGTTTTCTTTTTCATTTCTGTTTTTGTAAACACGTGAAATGTTCAGCGCGAAGTCACGCCATTCGTCGCCAATTTCCGTCATTTCTTTGGAGAGTTCCTTCAACTTCGGATTGTTAAGAATTCTGGAAGATTCTTCCAGAAATGCTGCATAGATAAAACGGAACCCACCACCTCCGGTTCCGATTTCCTCCTGCATTCGGATGAGTTGCCCCAAATAGTGATTGGTTTTTTTTACGCCAATTTTCTTCGGCCACTTTCTGATGCTTTTCGCTACCCATTTCATTGCGTTTACGCCAATAATTGGAACGGGAGCCAGCATATCGTTACAGGTTTTTTTGATTCCTTTTTTGATAGCTTTTTCCCAATCGTATTGAGTCGGAATGCTTTCCAGATAATATAAATGTCCTTTTGGCGCCAATGCTCCTTTGGCAAAACGGACTTTTTCCAGTTCCTTTTCGGTTAATACCGTTGTGGTTTCCATCACGGGATCGCTGATGAAGTACTTCTCATTCTCTTTTCCGTAAACGACCAAATTATGTGCGTTAAAATGGAATCTGTATTCGTCAGGAAAATAAGTAAGGTTGTAAACACCCACTTGTAATCCTACAGGGATTCCCTGTTTTAATTTTTCATCCAGGATTTTTTGAGCTTCCTGAGTTGATGAAAATTTTTTATGTACGACTTTGATTCCTAATTGCTTGGCGAATCTCCTGAAAATAAATCCGGGCATAGGACGATAACTAAATCCCGGCGCGAAATTTACTTTTAAAAAGGGTAAATAGGTGAAAAACAATCCGGCTCCGATTCCGAAGACCATAGGTTCTGAAACCCGGACTCCGTTATGGTTCATCAGGTTGGAGATCACGCCATTTTCACAGTGGGCGGATTGTTTATGTTTGAAATTTATTTGCATTAACTTGGTTTAAAATTTTGCAGTTCTTCGACCGAAATGTCAAAAGCATCTGCATATTTTTTTAATGTTTTTAGTGATAATTTTTTGAATCGTTTGGGGTTGAAATGCCTTTTTACAAACCATTTATGAATTCCTACATAACTTGCCAAAAGCGGTAAATCCATTTTGTTGAATTCCATAAAATAGGCAATAGGGCTTAGTTTCCCTTCGACGATTTCTTTTTTGGTTTGTTCGATCCTTTCCTGGATCAGATTCATAGATTCATCCAAGGCAACTGATTTCACATCCCATCCGGAACTTTGTACCGTCGTGTAGTTCCCGTTTTCATCCACAGCATAGCATAGTTCGTTGAGATTCTTTTCAGAAAGGCTTCCTTTGTCTTGTGGTACTTGTTCTTTTTTCATCTGATCGTAATTATTTTTATAAAATCACATAGGCACGTAATCTATTTACGGCTTTTCAGGGTGCATTGGTTTAAATAGTTTAATATAGGGAATTTCATTTATACAAACTATACCACCTAGGACAACTATGAAAATTTTGTATTCTGAATTTCTACATTAACTATGTGGTTAAATTAATAAAAATCAACTATTTACAATTTATAATTCTCTGGTTTGTAAAATCATTTTCATTTCAGTTGTAAA
>CAZKOC010000026.1:0-2065 GCA_964554275.1 uncultured Weeksellaceae bacterium | reverse complement strand
TATTTACAATTTATAATTCTCTGGTTTGTAAAATCATTTTCATTTCAGTTGTAAAAGCGATTCCCGCATTGACAGAAGTTATGGCCTTTACATTACAAATTTTCAAATTTTCAGTGTCAAAAACAAGTTCTGTAGTTGTTGTTGTTAAAAGTTCATCTGATAATTTTGGAAGGAAACCGGTTTCTAACTCGGTGATGTGGCTGATGAATCCAACTGAATCTTTACCCTCGCCCCATAAATCATCCTGAGAGTCGGCAAAAAAGAATTTCAGAAAAACGAAACTGGTTTGCGCCGCATTTTCCAACAATCCCATTTCCGAAAAAAATCCGTCTGAAAAAAAAATACAACTTTCTTCGATTTTGTAACGCGTTTCCGCTTTTAAACCATCAACTGAAATAACTTTATCAATGCACAAAATTGGTTTTCTGTGTGGAATTAATTCTTCAATGGCAGGATAAAATTTATTCAAAATCTTTGGCAATTATGGTTCGCATCTCGCCTTGGGCAATTAATTTATCATCTAAGTAAACCTCTCCCGAAACCATTGTTACGCCTAAAACTTGTTGTAAAACCACGACTTTTGTTCTGATTTCCTTATTGGCTTCGGGTAACGCAAATATTTCAAGATTGCGAATGGACCCGATGTATCCGACAGGCGCAGGAAGATTTTTCAAATAATAATAATACCCCTGATACAGCGCTATGGTCTGGGCAAAATGTTCAATGATTCCGGCTTCGCTGAGTTGATTTTTGGAATTGACCAAAATATGATTTCCAGGAATAGTGAAGCCTGAAAGTATTTCATTTTCAGTGTGTTCATAAATTGTATCAACCAACACAAAAGGAGGCCGTTGCGGTATGAGTTTCAGAATTTTTTCTTCAGATGAAATGATGGGTTGCGTCATACGACTTCTAATAATCCGTAAACATAAGAAAATCTGCCGCTTTCCGGAACAGATAAAAGGATTTTTTCACCTTTTTTTAGTTTATCGGAATAAAGAAGTTCTTCCAGTTGAAGATAAATAGAGGCAGATCCGATGTTTCCGAATGTTTCCAGATTGACAAACCATTTTTCCAAAGGAATGTTAATCCCTTCTTTGATAAAGGCTTCGTTTAACCGGTCGTGGAAATAATAAGATGAAATGTGCGGCAGAAAATAGTCAATTTCTTCCGGCTTCATTCCATTTTCTTTTAATATGTGTCGGATACTTTCCGCGCCCTTTTTTATGATATGTGCATCTAATAATTTGATATCCTGTTTAATGGAAAAAACAGACTCTGTCAACCATTTTTCGGGTTCGGTATCACTCCATGAAATAATATTCCCGTTTTCGTCTTTTGTCGCACCTGCGTACATACAGGTTTCCAGTTCGTTGGCATAGGAAATTCCTTTTATCCAATTAATTTTCAAAGAAATGCCACCCGGATTAGGTTCATTGCTCAAAAGCATTGCTCCGGCACCGTCTGACAACATCCACCGTAAAAAATCTTTATCAAATGCGATGACAGGATTTTGCTCCAACTGGATTAATTTCTCCGCTTCATTGTTGTATTTGTCGGCTCTCAGCCAGGATGAAACACGTTCAGAACCCGTACTGACAGCAATTTTCGCACTTCCTGAAGCAATCGCCATAAAAGCAAATTTCAAAGCGTTCATCCCTGAAGTGCAAATACCCGTAGCAGAATTGATTTCCATTGGTTTGTTTTGCCATAGTCCGTGTACCATGCTTGCATGGGATGGCAGCAACTGGTCGGGTGAAGAAGTTCCGCAGGACAATATGTCAATGTCCGTTTTTGAAGTCCCCGTTTGTTGCAAAAGCCTTTTGATGGCTTCTACCGTTAAATCGGAATTGTTATGGGTAGGATTTCCGTTTTCGTCAATGGCATAGAATCGCTGAACGATCCGGTTATTTCTCAAAACGATTGACCGTGCACGAGATGGATTTCCGTTTACGAAACCCAATACGTTTTCCATCTGGTCATTTGTTACTGCTTTGTTGGGCAGGAATTTAGAAACCGCTTTGATATAAACATTCTGCATTTTTGACTACTTCAATTTAACTGA
>CAZKOC010000025.1:14082-16844 GCA_964554275.1 uncultured Weeksellaceae bacterium | reverse complement strand
CCGGAACCACAATCCGGCGCTCTAACCAACTGAGCTACAATCACCATTTTTCAATCGGACTGCAAATATAAAGAATTTTAATAATTTCAGAAGAAATTTTTATACGAATCCTTCAAAATCTTTTACCCCAAGATAACCTTTTAGCATAAAACCTTCTCCGGCCTCTGTCCCGATAAGCATACCTAAATCTTTGGCTCTGTTTGCAATGCTTTCCTGAAATAACTTAGATGAAATAGGGGTATCGGGCTCCTGATTATCCAAATCAAAGAATTGAGTTTTATAGGCAAGACAAGCTTCCATTTTAGCATCTACAAATCCCGAAACATCCAAAACGAAATCCGGTTTCAAGGGGAACCACTGGATGTAATGAAAAACGTGTTTCGGTCGCCAGACTTCCTGTCCGGTATAAATTTTTCTCAACCCTGAAAGGAAACAAGCTTTTTCTACTAATTCAGAACCTTTCGGATGGTCGATATGCCGGTCATCCAACGCATTGCATAAAACAATTTCAGGTTGGTATTTACGGATGATTTCAATGATTTTCATTTGATGTTCTTCATCATTTATAAAAAACCCATCACGAAATCCTAAATTTTCACGGACTGAAACGCCTAATATTTTAGCTGAATTGGTGGCTTCTACATCACGTGTTTCTGCCGTGCCCCGTGTTCCCAATTCGCCCCGCGTCAAATCTAAAATCCCTACTTTTTTTCCGTCATGAACCATTTTGGCAACGGTCGCGCCGCAGCCTAATTCCACATCGTCCGGATGTGCACCGATGGCTAATATATCTAATTTCATTCTTTTGGTATTTGGTTGTTGGTATTTGGTTGTTGGTACTTAAAAAATTATACCAATTACCAGATACCAAAGACTAATTACTTTTTTCAATCCACTTTGTGATTTTATTGCTTTCAGGTTCGGTAATGGAATAAAAATAATCATGAAAAGTTCCATCTTCATTGATCAAATATTTCTGGAAATTCCATTTTACGGAGGAATTCTTTTTTCCGTTTAATTCTTTTTGGGTTAAGAATTCATAAATAGGAGCAATGCTGTCACCTTTTACCGAAATTTTACTCATCATCGGGAAGGTTACTCCGTAATTGAGTCTGCAAAATTCGGCAATCTCTTCATTGCTGCCAGGATCCTGCTGTCCGAAGTCGTTTGATGGAAATCCAACGATTACGAAATTTTGATCTTTATACTTCTGATATAGATTTTCCAATCCATCAAACTGAGGAGTAAATCCACATTTGGATGCCGTATTCACAATCAGGATTTTTTTTCCTTTTAAATCAGAGAATTTGAATTCATCTCCGTTTATATCTTCAACTGTATAATCATATATTGTTTTCATATGAGCTTTGTTTTGAGCCCGGCAACTTGCCAAACTAATTAAAATTAAAATCATGCTTAATGCCCTCATTTCTTTAAAGTTTTATAATTCCTTTTCGGACTGAACTGTCTGTCCCGAATATACGAAATGATTGTCAATATAAGCATGGAAGCCGCAGTTATATAAATCCAATTCGGGATAGGAATCGCGTCTCCGGCCGCATAAGAATGTAATCCCGATAAATAATAATTCACTCCAAAATAAGTCATGATAATCGACCAGATAGCCCACATGCTTGCCACATTGTATGCCCATTTTCCACGCAATCCCGGAACCAAACGCAAATGCAGAACAATTGCGTAAACAATTACGGAAATAAATGCCCAGGTTTCTTTCGGATCCCAGCTCCAGTAGCGCCCCCAGCTTTCGTTTGCCCACATTCCGCCAAGGAAAGTACCGATAGTCAGCGCAAACAGCCCGATGGTTGCAGACATTTCACTGACAATGGTAATTTCCTGTAATGAACGTTTGATCTTTGGTGTAGGTTTAAATAACAATAAAATCAATGAAATGACTGAAATAACAGCTGATAACCCGAAAAATCCATAACTGGAAGTAATAATCCCTACGTGAACCATGAGCCAATAGGATTTCAAAACAGGAACCAGTGGTGTGATTTGCGGATCGAGCAAAGAACCTCCATGCGCAAACCCCATCATAATCATAGCTACAATGGCTCCTGTTGCCGGAATGAAGGCATTCCTGTTTTTGTAAAGTAACAGTCCTGCCAAAACGCCTATCCAGGAGATAAAAATGATGGCTTCATAACCATTACTCCACGGCGCGTGCCCCGACAAATACCAACGAGTTCCCAATCCGATTGCGTGAATCAGGAAAATTAAAACTAAAACTCCTAAAAAGGTAATAGTTAGATAATGAATGAATTTCCGAATCCTGTTTTCAGAGCTTAACACCTCGATAAAGGTGAGCAGTATTAAAATACTCCCGATTAAGCTGTAAGCAATCATCAACCAAAAAAACACATTGAACTTATTGTAAATTATTTCTACGTTTACTTTAGCTTCGGGGGGCAAAACATTTTTCCCCCATTCTTTTTGGTAGGTATCAATTTCGGAAAGTGCTTCGTCGGCAGCTTTCCAATCGCCGGTCTGCATGCCTTGTTTTATGGTGTTGAGATAGTTTGAAATGAACTTAAGCGCAACAGAATCAATCTCCACAGCACTTTCTTCAGTACTGTAAATCCAGCTGGTCCACATTTCTCCCGGATCGTTTTTTACAGGGATAACTTTGGTAAAATAACCATAAGCGGTATTGTTGAAGATGTTGAATCTTTCCGTGACATTTATTACTTCTTCATCATATTTCGTACGGTCAGCAGGGCGTTTGCTGAATGCGGAATTGT
>CAZKOC010000025.1:0-13982 GCA_964554275.1 uncultured Weeksellaceae bacterium | reverse complement strand
ACTTCTTCATCATATTTCGTACGGTCAGCAGGGCGTTTGCTGAATGCGGAATTGTATTGTTTTTCTAATTTATACTGCCCTGTTGCAGGGTCAATTAAATTCAGATAAGAAGTATAGCCTTCTTTGGTTGCTTTGGTTTCTTCATGCAGCCTGTCACCACCTTTATTACCTATTTTGATAAGGGGAGCATCTGCCCATGATGCAGGATCGATCTGTAATGAAATGAACCATTGTTCAGAAGAGACCCCTTTGAAATTATCTTTTTTGTAAATTTTTCTTAGAAGTTCCAATGTGTGTGTGTTCATTGGTTTAATTCTCCCTTCGAAATCCTGAACCAATATCCTTCCGAATTTATCAGCATGTGCTTTATCAATCATCATTCGTTGTCCCAATAAATCAGGATGTGAAAACTGTGTCGCGGGATTCAGTTGAGGTTCCGAATGACCTTTGAGGGAATCCTGAGCTGAAACCAGGCCCGTAAAAAATAAAAACGGAATGAGAATTAATTTTTTCTTGTTTAAATTTTTCAATTGAGAATTCAGCCTCCAGAAATGTGTCCCTTTCCAGAAAAGTGTGGCGAACATTCCAAAGAACAAAAAGAAATATCCGATGTAAGTGATGTTGGTTCCCCACCAGTCGGCATTGACAGAAAGTATGGTTCCGGTTTCGTCGGGAAAATAACTGGCCTGGAAGAAACGGTAGCCTTTGTAATCCATCACATTGTTCATGTAAATATGATTCGGGGTTTCCTTGCCTTCGTCTATGAGCGTGATCTCACTTTCAAAAGAAGAAGGATTTGTAGAACCGGGATACCTGTCCAAAATAAAATCGTCTAAACGGATGGAAAAAGGTGTATGAATGATTTTTGAACCATAGCCGATTGAAATGTTCAATCCGTTAATTTGAGTGTCTTTGCTGAATGCAGTGAGCCCTCTTCCTCCAATTATAGTCAGCGTATCTTTTTCATTTCCTGAACTTATTTCAACCGTTATGGCACTTGGCAATTCTTTGTCCATAGGATTGGTTTTGTCACCTTTGTAATAAACCAATTCTCCCTGAAAGGCAGGCTTGGGAATGATGAAGCGGGAATTATTAATCGTATAAAGTGTTCTGTAATTGATGTTTTGAATCGAATCCAGAATAATGTTCCCCGATTGTTGAGCAAGCAGGGTAGAATCGGTTACCATTCCGACTTGTTGCCCGGTCATAGTCATAAACTGCCCGTTGAAGGGCGATTTTAATTTCAATATACCGTCTTGTTCAAAAAGCTGGACGGAGCCCGGTAAATCTCGGTTATAACTGACCATTGTCCCGCCGATATCTTTGATTTCTCCTTCCTGAATAAAATTACTTTGACGTCCGGACTCACCCATAGAAACAACTTCAAGCATTCTTTTTCCATTTCTGGTTTCTTTTATGGAATCTTTTGCCAATGGAATATAATCCAAGGTTTTGAGCATAACCATTTTGTCTTCAAACTGATATTTACCGGAAAAAGTTCTTTTCAAGGGCCATTTAGTGTCTTTGGAATTGAAATGAGACATCATATAAGGCAGATTGTCATATTGTAAAGCACGTTCACCATTGTTAATTAACAGTTTGAAATAAGTTCTGTCAGATATAATTTCATTGGTTGTTTTGCCTTCACCTATAGGCATTTGTCCTTCGAAACTTATGTACCGCGTGATTGCTCCCCCAATGAAAATAAAAACAAATGAAAGGTGAAAAATGAGCAGTGGCCATTTCTCTCTTCGCAATAACCGGTATCGTTGAATATTTATAACAAATAAGAGAATGAGCCACAGCATCAACACCTCAAACCATTTCGCCTCATAAATCAGCGTTTTGGCGGTGGGTGTATCATAATCGTTCTCAATAAAAGTCGCGATTGCCATAGCAATTGCATATAAGAACAGCAGCACGGTCATGGTTCGGGTGGAAAAGAAAAACTTCTCTAATCGGGTCATTTGTAAAATGATTAATCCAACAAAATTACGTTAAGGTAAAAGATTTAAAGCTAAAGCAGAAGTGATTTTTATTAGATATAAGTAATTGAAGTTAATTTATACCGATTCTAAGTAGTAAATAAATTTTATATAAATCTGAGTTAAATTAATTAACTTTTCCGCGTTTTATTGGTAAAAATTAATACTAAAATTTAATTTATGGAATCAACTCAGATTAAAACTAATTACCCGGCACTTTATACACTCATCGTTGTCTTTTTCTTTTGGGGTTTTATAGCAGCTGGTAATAGCATATTCATCCCATTTTGCAAAAGTTATTTTTCGTTGGACCAGTTTCAGTCTCAATTGGTTGATTTTGCTTTTTATACGGCGTACTATGTTGGAGCGCTGTTGCTTTTTATTTTCAGCTCTTTAAAAGGAAAGGATTTGGTAGGTAAGTGGGGCTATAAAAAGAGTATCGTTTATGGCCTTTTGTTTTCGGCATTGGGTGCGGGTGTGATGATTTTAGCAGTAGAAGTTGGTGTATATGCAGCGATGCTGGGAGGCTTATTTATTGTAGCACTCGGGTTTTCGTTGCAGCAGACGGCAGCAAATCCATTTGCGATTTTGCTGGGTGATCCGAAAACCGGGGCGAGCCGTGTGAACTTGGGAGGCGGGATCAATTCATTCGGAACGACGATTGGGCCGCTTATCGTAGCTTTTGCATTATTCGGAACAGCGGCAGCTGTTTCTGACGAAGATATCGCTGGGCTTCCGCTCAACAAAGTGGTTATTTTATATGCCTGTGTGGGACTATTATTCATTGCGGCAGCGGCATTATTTTATTTCTCTAAAAAGGTCCCTGCAGGAATTTCGGAAGAACCTATGGAAAAAGCAAACAAGGCAATTATTATACTTGTCATTATGACACTATTGCTCACAGCTTGTTTTATACCTGTTTTTAAGACCTATCAACTAGATACGAGCAGCTATACCCTAGCCGAAATGTCCGACTTGGAACATTACAGGATGTATTGGCTGATGGGCGCACTGTTGGTGGTAATTGGAGGATTGCTAATTTCTTATATATCGGCAAAAAAGAAATCTGAAGGCTGGGGAGCGATGCAGTATCCGCAGCTCATTTTAGGGATGTTGGCAATTTTTGTGTATGTAGGTGTAGAAGTTGCTATAGGAAGTAACTTGGGTGAATTATTGAAATTACCTGAATTTGGAGATCACAGTTCATCTGAAATTGCCCCCTACATTTCGATGTATTGGGGAAGTTTGATGATAGGCCGTTGGGCGGGTGCCATTGCTGTTTTTAATTTGAATAAGGGTAAAAGAGCCGTCGCCTTGATACTCGTTCCATTAATTGCGTTTTCCGTTATCATCGGTGCAAACGTAATTGCACAAAAAGACATGACACCATTGTATTATTATATAATTTGTGTTTTCATACAAATTGTATTGTTTTTCATAAGTAAAGACAGACCTGCAGCAACCTTGCTCATTTTTGGGATTTTCGGAATCTTTGCAATGCTGATTGGGCTTTTTTCTGAAGGAACGATTGCAATTTATGCGTTTCTTGCCGGAGGATTGGCATGCAGTATTATGTGGCCATCTATATTTTCGCTCGCTCTGATGGGATTGGGGAAATATACAGCGCAAGGGTCGGCGTTTTTGGTAATGATGATTTTAGGAGGTGGAATCATTCCCCCGATTCAGGGAAAATTAGCGGACATTATTGGAATTCATGGTTCATACATTATGGCAGTCGCTTGTTTTGTATACCTGGCGTTGTTTGCCATTTTAGTTAAATCAATACTAAAAAAACAAGGTATTGATGTAGATAAAATTGAAACGAGTGGAAGTCATTAAAATTGAAGATATTACTTTATTTATTTCCCGGAAAATATAAAATAAATCTTAAAATTATGTAAATCCTTATTACATTAGCTAAAGCAATTAACAATTAAAACAATCAAAACACACAAATTATGAAATTAAAATTAAACCTTTTAATCTTATCTTTTGTTTTATTCTTTTCTAATGGGCTCTCACAAGAATCTTCGTTGGAAAGGACAGCAAAAAGATGGATAAACGAAAACACCGAATCGCTTGGTGTGCAGCCGTATCATCAGCTTAAATTGAACAATGTGAGAAAAAGTCATTCAGGAGAAACATTACGTTTCCAGCAAATGATCAATGACGTTCCGGTTTTTCAATCTGAAATTGTAGTACACTTCAATTCAGAAGGGAAAATTACTTACACATCTGATAGCTTTAATAAAAGAGCAGCTGAAATTTCTACGGTTCCCACAATTTCTGCAGGAGAAGCTTTACAAAAAGCACACACAGCATCTCAATCCAAGGGTGAAATCACCTTCGAGGAAAATAAATTATTTGTTTATACAACTGAAGATGATATTACTAAGCTGGTTTATAGAGTTGTAATTAATTCTTTTGAAAATCCGGGAAGCTGGGAAACGATTATAGATGCAAAATCAGGAGAAGTACTCAGCGTGCAGGATATTGCAATTTATTACCACGGAAAAGACGGCCACGGAAAACCTGAACAGGGAGATCCTGAGCATTCGAACAAGTCGGCAGCAAATACATTTGAGACGGGAACCGGGTATATTTTTAATCCGGATCCGCTTTCCCAAGCCGGCGTAAATTACGGAGGACAATACGTCGATGGCAATGATGCTACCAACGCAAGTTTAGATGCTGCCCGCAGCTTAGTTACTATACCTGAGCTGGAGTTTGCAGGAGGGCTGTACAAATTGAAAGGTACTTATGCCGAAATCAAAGAATTGGAATCTCCGAGTACAGGCTTATTTACACAAGCCTCAAATGAATTTTTATTTAACAGAAATGAACAAGGGTTCGAAGCAGTGAACGCCTACTGGCACATTGATAATAGTTTACGTTACATCAATGAAACTTTGGGGATAGATTGCGTACCAATGACAAACGGAGGAGTTGTATGGTTTGACCCTCATGCCTTAGGAGGAGATGATAATTCATATTATAGCAACGGAAGGCTTAATTTTGGAGAAGGATGCGTAGATGACGCGGAAGATGCAGATGTTGTTTTGCATGAGCTTGGACACGGGATTCATGATTGGTTGACAAACGGAAGCCTTTCTCAGGTTCAGGGACTAAGTGAAGGTTCCGGAGATTACTGGGCTCAGTCTTACAGCAGAAGCCTTGGCCAATGGGAAGAAACCGCTCCGCAATATCAGTGGATGTTTAGCTGGGATGGACACAATCCTTGCTGGCCGGGAAGAGTCACCAATTATTCAGGTACCTATCCTCCACCTGCAGGAACTTCAATACATACAGCTGGTCAGATTTGGGCTACATCATTAATGAGAATTTATGACCGTATAGGAAGAGAAAAAACTGACAGGGCATTTTTAGAAGGATTGGCTATGACTAATTCTAGTACTAACCAGCAAAATGCAGCAAGAGCTGTCAGGCAGGCAGCCTTGGATATGGTAGGGCAGTTTGGGTTTACTTGTGATGACATAATTGTGATGACTGAGGAATTTACAACAACTGGTTACAATATGCCTGCATATGAATGTAATGAAATGAGTGTAAAAGATATTTTGAACGGACAAATCGCTTCGGTTTATCCAAATCCGGCATCAGATAAATTAAATATCATTATGGATTTCAAAAAGCCTGAAACCGTAGTTGTATTTAATGTAGCCGGACAAAAAGTAATGGAATCTCAGATTGCTTCCAATAAAAGCTTCATAAATGTTTCAAATTTGCCAAAGGGTGTTTATGTGCTGACAATCAAAGGAACTTCATTTAACTACAAATTCGTAAAGGAATAATTGAATAAGTTTTTAAAATCAAATAAAAAATCCGGTCATTTCTGAACCGGATTTTTTATTTGATCTGAAAAATTTCGTAAAATCTTAGATCGCAATTCATAAATCTATTAATAACCATATTTTCCTTTCCATCTTTTCTTAAGAGCTTCTTTATCGGCTTGTTCTCTCGAATTTAATCCCGGTTCGTAGAAAGCAGTTCCTTTTATTTCTTCAGGTAAAAATTCCTGTTCTATAAAATTATTTTCATATGAATGGGCGTACTTGTAATCTTTTCCATAATCCAATTCTTTCATCAGTTTAGTCGGCGCGTTTCTTAAATGCAAGGGAACAGATAAATCTCCTGTTTGCCGGACGATTTGTTGTGCCTTATTGATAGCCTCATAAGTAGAATTGCTTTTAGGAGAGTTCGCCAGATAAACCGCACACTGGCTCAGAATAATTCGGGCCTCGGGATAGCCGATTGTATTCACTGCCTGGAATGCATTGTTGGCAATTACCAACGCGGTCGGATTTGCATTTCCGATATCTTCCGATGCGGAAATCAATAATCTTCTGGCTATGAATTTCAAATCTTCACCACCTTCCAGCATCCTGGCTAACCAATAAACTGCTCCATTCGGATCGGAACCGCGAATGGATTTGATAAATGCCGAAATGATGTCATAGTGCATTTCACCACCCTTGTCATATTTGGCTAAATTTTGTTGAATGCTTTGGGTCACAGTTTCGTTGGTAATGATAATTTCATTTTCTGAAAAACTATTAATGACCAATTCCAAGCCATTGAGTAACTTGCGGGCATCACCACCTGAAAAACGAAGCAACGCGTCTGTTTCCTCAATTTTTATTTTCTTTTTGCTGAGCAGTTCATCATTTGAAATTGCCCGGTTTATTAAATCTTCTAGATCTTCTTTTGACAATGAATTCAATGTGTAAACCTGACAGCGGGAAAGTAATGCGGGAACGACTTCGAAACTCGGATTTTCGGTTGTAGCTCCCATCAAAGTGATCCATCCTTTTTCGACTGCACCTAATAAGCTATCTTGCTGCGATTTGTTGAACCGATGAATTTCATCAATAAAAAGGATAGGGGAGCTGCCTCCGGAAAATAAATTTTGATTTTTTGCTTTTTCTATGATCTCGCGAACTTCTTTTACACCGGAACTGATTGCACTTAATTCAAAAAAATGTCTTTTGGAGAGTTCCGCTATGAGCTGGGCCAAGGTGGTTTTACCTGTTCCCGGCGGCCCCCAGAAAATCATAGACGCAATATGTCCCGTCTGTAACATAATCCGAATGGGAGAATTTTCTCCAACCAAATGTTTTTGATTGATGAACTCTTCCAGTGTTTTAGGGCGCATACGTTCGGCAAGTGGGGCAATCATTTTTCAAAGTTAAGGATTTGGTATAAATAAAAAACCCCGCAATGCGGGGTTCTTGTTATTAAATTCTTTAATGAGATTAATTTACGTCCCAGAAGATTCTGGTCTGTTGTGTATCTCCACCCATTGCAGCAGCAGCAGCAGCGTAATTCTCAGAATTAATTGTTTGCTCGGCAAGTGGATAAGTGAATCTTTTTGGAACCGGACTTCCTGAAAAAGCAGGTAAGTTTAATGCGGGAGCGTCAAGTCTTCTATATGTAGTCCATCCATCAAATCCTTTATTATACATAGCTAACCAATATTGGAGACCTATTTTTTGCTTCCAGTCTCCAGGTGCGGTAGACCAGGCAACAGAAGGCTGGGCTAAATAGTCTGCAATTTCGTCACTGGTATTACCCCAAAATGCCATTGAAGCAGTAATTGCTTGGTTGTAATAGCTTTCAGCAGTTCCACCAACACTATAACCTCTTGCAGCGGCTTCTGATAATAAGAATAATACTTCTGTATAATCTAATAGATTTCCGGGGTAATCAATTTCATGAAGTACATCAGCAACCTGTGTATGAGCATTGTATGGAGTTGCATTTCCGTAAATACCGCCTTGAAATACACCTTCTCCTAAATTTTCCCTGAAATATTTCGTTCTTCGAGGATCATTCAAGTCATTCATGTAATCAACAATCGTGTTAGCTGCAACAAAGTCCCTTCTGCCGCTTAAAACCAAATCAGTCCAAAGTGGATTTACAAAAGGCTGTACTCCCGGATAATATAATCTAAAACTATCATCATCACTGGAAAATACACCAATACTTAAGGCATTGCTAATAGCTGTCTGTGCCAATGAAGGGTTTGCGTCAGCAACCTGAACTCCTAATTTTAGAAGCAATGAGGCACCGAATTTTTTCCATTTTGACATATCTCCGGCATACATGATATCATCTGAGCCAAAACCTTCACCACCTTCATCAATTGAATTTAGTGCAGCGATGGTTCTACTAACCAAATCTTCATAAATTGCCGCATCATCATCATATCTTGGCTTAATTAAACCGTCAAGTGCTTGTAAAGCTTCTGTATAAGGAATGTCTCCGAAGGTATCTACCAAAGTTTGCCAAGCCTGTATTTGGATTAAATCACAAACTGCAGTTTGATTTGCTTTTTCAGTCTCTGAAACGAACATATCTTCAGCAATCAACTTTTTAGCATCTTCAGAATCGTAGATAACGTTCATCATCAATTCATTCACTAAGTTCCCGTTGATGTTACGCTCATCTTGTTCGTAATTTGATTCCTGAACATATTGGGTTTCATTCCAGTATTGCGCGTACAAACGAAATACGTTTGTATTTACATTGGTTACAAGCATTCTTCTCACATAAGAGTCAGTTGCATTTGTAAACAAGAAACTTGCCGGAACTACTTCCGGGTTCATAGGGTCATGATTTAAACTATCATAGTAATCATCACTACACGAGTTAGCTGTAGCTATGATTAATGCGCCTAATATTATTTTCTTCATTGTCATTAATTTTTAAAATGTTAATTTAACACTAGCTCCGATTTCTCTATATGTAGGATGGGCTCCGGATTGGTATCCTCTGATGTTACCGGCACTTAAACCTGCCTCAGGATCAGAATATGGCATATTTTTATGAATGATCCATAAGTTTCTTCCGATTGCAGAAATTGTGAATTTTTCTATAAATGAATTTCTGATAATTCTGTCCGGTAAATCGTATGATAATGTTAAATTTCTCAATTTAACAAAAGACGCATCATAGACATGTCCTTTATTAGGCCCTGTTAAATATCCCCAAGGGTTATCATTTCCGGAACCGGCATAAATTCTGATGTCGTTAGGTGTTCCGTCCTCTTTAACACCTGGTAAAATAACTCCTCCGCCATCTTCTAAAGAATTACGAACCGGATTTCCTAAATCGTTTAACCCGGATGTAAAGTTATCATATAAACCGGTAGAATAACCGTACCATGTGTCTAATGAGAATACGTCTCCTCCTTGTGATATATCAATCAAGAAGCTTAAAGCTAGGTTTTTATAGGTGAAAGTATTTTTCACACCACCTGTCCAATCAGGGTTCATGTTCCCAATAACTGTTGTTGCAGAACTCATTAAATAATATCCGTCTTCATCAACAACCTTATTTCCACTGGCATCATAAATATAATCAGTACCTCTGATTATACCATAAGCCTCTCCAACTTTTGCTCCAATTGTGATACCTCCTTGGAATCCTAAGGCAGCACCTGTATCAGCTCTGGCAATGTTTAAGAAGTCTATACCATCACTTAAAGCCAATACCTCATTGTGGTTTTTGGCAAAATTGAAATTAACTCTCCAGGTAAAGTCATTGGAACGGATTGGCTCTAACGTCAATCTAGCTTCAATACCTTTATTTTGAACATCCCCCGCGTTTAACCATTGTGCAGTCGTTCCACTGAATCCGGAAACGTCAATTGGAGTAATTAAGTCGTATGTCTTTCTGTCATAATATGAAACATCAAAACTAACTCTGTTTTTCCAGAATGCCATTTCCAAACCAACCTCAAGTTCTTCCATTTTTTCTGGTTCAAGTAATTTATTTTTAAATAACGCAGGATTAGATGCTGTAGCAGCTCCATCAAAAGAAGCACCGACTGCATAAGTGTTCCATAATGCATAAGGGAATGCATCGTTACCTACCCATGCGTAATTCACACGCGCTTTTCCGAAATTAACAAAAGAAGTGTTCATTAGTTCTGAAAAAACAAAACTCAAAGATGCAGAAGGATACCAGTATCTACTTCCATTAGGTGCTTGAGACCATAAACTTGAAGAGCGGTCTGTTCTGATTGTACCTTCAGTATATATGGTATTCCAGAAACCTAAGCTTAATCTGGCAAATTCACCATCATTCATCTTTTTATATCTTTCTTGAATGATATCACCGGGAGTTAATGGGTTGATAGAGTTGTCCAAAGCATACCATCCTGGTATTTTTAAACCGCCATTGGTAGTCATATCCATTCTGTCAAGGTTTTCAACTCGTAAATTCCAACCGATATTTGCATCAAGATTAATATCATCGGTCAAATTTTTATTGATTGCAACAATCAAATCGAAATTATTTTCAGATGCATTGATTTTCTCAATGTTATATTCTCCAAGTGAACCGGCAGTTCCGACGGCCAATCTTTCTTCTCTTGTTTCTGTATAGTTGTCAAAACCAAATCTACCCATCACACTAAGCCATGAGTTAAATTGATAATTTACATTAATGTTTCCTGTAAAGCGGTCTCTGCTGTCATTTTGGTAATTTTCATAGCGAGTCCAGTAAAAGTTATCAGAATATAATGGAGATAGATCATCGTAATCTGAAATATTCCATGTAGCATTTCTTTTTGTAATGAAATAGGCTTGTTCCAATTCTTTCATATCAACATTCACCTGCCACCATTGTCTAAATTGTTGCATTGGATTTAATCCATCATAACCACTACCTACTCTACCTTTTGTAGATCCGTCCGTATATAAAAATTTAGTGCCTACAGTCAATTTGTCAGATAATTTGTAAGATGCAGAAATGTCTATGTTATTTCGTTTAGAATAATAATTAACAATCCCACCATCATCAATGTAATTTGTCAAACCAACTCTGAAGCTTCCGTTTTCGTTATTTCCGGAAAA
The DNA here is from genome assembly GCA_964554275.1 of uncultured Weeksellaceae bacterium. Classification (GTDB taxonomy): domain Bacteria; phylum Bacteroidota; class Bacteroidia; order Flavobacteriales; family Weeksellaceae; genus Moheibacter. The sequence goes on along the minus strand of CAZKOC010000025.1, from coordinate 3,118 downwards.
TGCTACGGAATTTGAGTAAGACATAGTGTTTTTCCAAATCGAATTAGGATCATTTTTTCCAGCTACCCAGGGAGTTGCCTGGCCATAAGTTGGTAAACCTTCCCAAAACGCGTTCCATTGATAAACCATTAAGCTTGGATCGAATTCAGCACCATAAGAAGCATCATCTCCAAACATAACATACAGGTCTTCAATACCATCACCATTGATATCTGCTCCGTTGAAGTATTCATTAATTGAGCTATTTCCATTTGCTTCATAACCCCCTCCATATTTTTTCTGATATTTTGGCAAAGTTTCTTTATCCACAGATCCTACCATGATAGAAGAATTGATTTCTACACCGATTCCTTTTTTTCTTTTACTTCCTTTTTTAGTAGTAATCATGATTACTCCATTCATACCTCTCGAACCATAAAGAGCAGTCGCTGCAGCTCCTTTCAAAACATTTATATTTTCAATGTCATTTGGATTTATATCTGATGCGGCATTTGCATAGTCATATCCACCTCTACCGGTTTGTTGGTTTCCTCCGTTAAAAGTTCCATTCGTAATTGGAACCCCATCAATTACCAATAATGGTTGGTTGCTTCCGACAAGCGAACTGTATCCTCTGATAACCATATTGGATGATCCACCTCTCATACCAGAAGAACTAATGTCCAAACCGGCTACTTCACCAGACAATGCGTCTGCGAAATTTGCAACAGGAATGGCGGAAAGTGTTTCTCCACTTACTTCCTGGCTGGCATAACCCAAAGATTTTTTCTCTCTTGTAATCCCTAAAGCGGTTACTACAGCACCTTCCAGCTCTATAGTCCCTGAATCACGTAAAGTTGCATTATAGGCATTACTTGCGCCCACTACCACTGTTACCACTTCCATACCAAGCGATTCTATGGTGAGCCTGTCACCTACGTTTGCCTGAATGGAGTAATTTCCGTCCATATCTGTGAATACCTCTTCTCCTGAAGATGACCTTACGCTCACATCAGAAAGAGAGAATCCGTTAGCATCAGTTACAGTACCTGTAACTGTCTTTTCTTGTGCAAAGAGAATTCCTCCAAGAAGAACTCCACAGAACACAAGTAAACCTCTTAACTTTGTACTCATTTTGTTAAAGAATTTAATGTTTTATAAAACAAATTTAACATTAATTTAATAAGATGAGCAAAAAACTGGTGTTAAAATGAAAAGATAGTAACTTTAGAGAGCCAATGGAAAGACAATTTTTAATGCATAAATTGGAAGCAGGATGTGATGAAGCAGGGCGTGGCTGTTTGGCCGGGCCGGTTTTTGCGGCTGCGGTTATCTTAGGGAATAAGTTTGAGAATCAACTGATTAATGACTCGAAGCAACTGACGGAGAAAAGACGTGATGAATTGAGAATATTCATTGAACAAAACGCCTTGTCATGGTCGGTTGCTTATGTGGAATCAAAACAAATTGATGAAATCAATATTTTGAACGCAAGTATATTGGCAATGCAATTGGCGTTGGATGGCTTGAATGCTGACCCTGAACATATTATAGTTGACGGCAACAGGTTTAAATCTTACAGGGATGTTCCCTATCAGTGTATGGTAAAGGGAGACGCAAGATTCCTCAATATCGCGGCAGCATCTATTTTGGCAAAGACATATCGCGATGAATATATGCAGAATCTTCATCATGATTATCCTCAGTATAATTGGAAACAAAATAAAGGATATCCGACTGCTGAACATCGAAAAGCCATTTCAGAATTCGGGATAACTGTCCATCATCGGAAATCATTCAGATTATTACCTATCCAATTGACATTAGATTTGTAGAATTTATCCGCAAGAAGAATAAATTCTATTAAGAATTTGAGGAGGGGCTGACCCTCACTGCTTCAGGTACGAGAATTTCATAGTTCCCACTATTCCTGATAACATCTCTTACGATGCTGGAACTGATATATGATTTTCCCGATGAGGTCAGTAAGAACACCGTTTCCACATCTCTTTTGGTTATGGCACGGTTGGTGTGGGCGATGGCTTTTTCAAATTCAAAATCCGCCGGATTTCTTAATCCCCGAAGTATGAATTGAGCCTTTTTCTTTTTACAGTAATCTACGGTCAACCCTTCATAAGTATCCACTTCTACATTTTTGAATTTTCTCATTGAATCTTCAATCCATTTTTTTCTCTGCTCCAGTGAAAACATATAGCTCTTTTGGGCATTTTGCCCAATTGCGACAATTATTTTATCGAACAAAGGAACAGCGCGTTCGATAATGTCGTAATGTCCTAAAGTGATGGGATCAAATGAACCCGGAAAAACGGCTATACGTTCCATAAAGTTTTTCTGTTTAATGCTAATTCTATTTCGCTGTCAAATAAATCAGTCAGAGCAATGCCTGCATGGCTCGCCTGTTGCGGAAAAATGCTTGCCGGAGAAAATCCGGGTAATGTATTCATTTCCAGAAAGTGCGGAATCCCGTTTACGATGATATATTCCGAACGTGAAATACCGGTCATTTGTAAACTGTCATAAGCACGGATGGAAATTTCTTCAATTCTTTTCCGGGTATCTTCATCGATTCTCGCAGGAGTGATTTCTTCCGAAGCTCCTTCATATTTGGCTTCGTAGTCAAAGAATTCATTATGGCTTACAATTTCTGTAATTCCCACCAAAATGGTTTTTCCGTTGTATTTAATTACACCGACTGAGACTTCAGTTCCGTCTAAAAAAGATTCAATTAAAACTTCTTTATCCTCTTTGAAAGCTTTTTGCAGAGCAGGTTCAAATTCGTCAATTGATTTTACTTTTGAAATTCCCAAACTTGATCCGGATTGATTGGGTTTTACAAAACAGGGTAAACCAACTTTTTCTGCAATATCGTTTATATTATAAGGGAAATCTTTGTTCACATAAACAGATTTTGCATGTGGAATTCCATATTTTTCCAAAACGGCAATGCAATCTTTTTTATTAAATGTCAAAGCGGATTGATATAAGTTACAGCCGGTAAAAGGCATTCCTATTAATTGCCAATAAGCCTGCATGAATCCATCTTCACCAGGAGTTCCGTGGATAATGTTCACAACACAGTCAAATGTCTGTTTTTCTCCGTTTTTGGTATAACTGAAAT